>JAYTIB010000253.1:0-5575 GCA_043732205.1 Schlesneria sp.
CCTGTAGTCGCGGCAGACGGACGGACTCCAGCGGATGAGCCGAAACGCGGTCGGCTTTCAGATCGAGCAGTCGCACGGCGGCGGTGTTGGCCCACAGGATCCGCTGGTCCCGGTCGACCGCGATGACCCCTTCCACCATCGCTTCCAGGATCAGCGCCAACCGGTCATGGCTTTGTTCGAGCCGCTGCCGCTCGGTCTGCAAATTCGCGATGCGGGCGGCGACTTGTTGGCTGACGTCGTGAAAGATCTCGCTGGTCGTTTCGCGATTATTGTCCGGGTGCGCGGAACCATCGTTCGACGGGACCGACTGCGCCAACTGCTTGGCCACCCGATCGAGTGCCCCGAGTCGTTCGGTGAGCGGACCAATCAGCATCCGCGACATCAGCAACGCGGAACACAACGTCGCGAGTCCCATACTCGCGCACCGCCACCGCCATGTCGCCAGTTCCACCGGATCATTGTCGGCCGGCGGGGTTCCACAGAAGAGACCCCACGCCAGCACCGACACCAGCGCGAACAGAGTCAGGCTCAACGACAGACGCCAGAAGACTTGCGAGGTGGGCATGATCGAATCCGGCGGTTGAGCTTCGTCTGAGGCCACCCTATGCTACACGCGGCCCGCGCAACGGCAACCAAGCCCGGACGATCCCCCGTGGCCGACGCCGCCAGCGTCCGCAGGCTGCTGTTTCTCCGGAAACGTTTCGCGCGGGCCGTCCCGCAACCCGGTCCGCAATTCCAAGTCCCCCACAGGAGTCGAAAGCCATGAAGTTCGCCACATCGTTCGCGCAATGCGCCGTTGCCCTCGTCGCACTGTCACTCGGCCAAGCCTGGTCCGCCGACGCGGTCGACCTGAAAGTCGGCGACGCCGCGCCGGTCTTCCAAGCCAAGGACGACACCGGCGCCGACTGGAAATCCGCCGATCACGTCGGCAAGAAGATCGTCGTCGTCTACTTCTATCCGGCCGACTTCACCGGCGGCTGCACCAAGCAAGCCTGCGGCTTCCGCGACGACATGGCCAAGCTGTCGAGCAAGGACGTCGAAGTCATCGGCGTGAGCGGCGATTCGGTGAAGACGCATGAGTTGTTCAAGAAGCACCACAACCTGAACTTCGCGCTGCTCGCCGACGTCGACGGCAAAGTCGCCGAAAAGTTCGGCGTCCCCCACACTCTGGGCGAAGCCACCGCCAAGGTAAAAGTCGACGACAAGGACCAATCCTTCGTCCGCACCGCCACCATCAAGCGCTGGACGTTCGTCATCGACAAAAAGGGCAAGATCGCCGCCAAAAACGCCGAAGTCAAAGCCGCCGAAGACAGCAAGGCGATCTTGGAACTGGTCGAGAAGTTGAAGTAACTTCATCACGCCAATCTACTGCGACGCTCCGTGCCGCAGCCCCTTTCGGAGGACGGGCACTCCTGCCCGTCCGTCTTCGTCACTCGAAAGACAAGACAGCCAAGAGCGCTTCGGCCGCATGCCGATGAGCGAACAAGGCAAGGGCCGCGACCATAACCCGTGGGGCTACTCCGTCTGGCGGGCGGCGCGGTGAGGGGCGGCCTGGCCCACGGCAGCACCGACGACTTCGGCCTCCGCGCCGCCGAGCACCCCGTCCACGTCCACGACCTCCACGCCACCATCCTGCACATCCTCGGCCTCGACCACGAACGCCTCACCTTCTTCCACGAAGGCCGTGACCAACGATTGACCGATGTCGAGGGACGAGTCGTGTGGGATATTCTGGCTTGAGCAGTGTTCACGCAACGAAACCTGCATGATTGGACGCGTGACCGATGAAGTTCCTCAAAACGCAGAAGGATGTTGAGAGTGAAATCAGACGAATGCTGCGCACCAGTACCCGGCTGCGTTGGGCCGTTGCGTGGGCATCGCACAATTTTCCGCTTTTTGATTTGCTCCAGGAACATAGGACCAAGATTCAGCAGGTCACGGTCGGAATTCATTTCTACCAGACCCATCCTGAATTCATCGCATCCTTCATGGATCACGATGACGTGCGTTTCGTGATGAACCCGAACGGCGTGTTCCATCCCAAGGTCTACTTCTTCGAGTACGAGAACGGAGAATGGGAGTGCATCACTGGCAGCCCGAACTTCACTCGCGGAGCCTTCACTTCCAACACCGAGGTCGCAGTTCTCTTCGGCAGCGCCGACGCTGGAGCGACGGCAGCGCACAACGAGATCACTACGACACTCGATGAATTCAAAGCCCTTGGCAAACGCCTCGCCGAAAAGGATTTGGCGGCATACCGTTCGATTTGGCAGCGACAACAGCGCCGCTTGAGTTCGCTGTCCGGCAACTACTCGCCACCTGAGAAGGACATCAAGCCCAAACGCTCCCCGTTGGACGCGCCGTCGTTTGCTGCTGACTGGCCCGAATACTTTGACTCGGTCAAGGAAGACACAGTGCATAAGACCGAAGGACGACTCGCCGTCCTTGAAGAAGCTCGAAGGCTTTTCATCGATTACCCACATTTCAACGACATGAGCGACAAGGCTCGGAAGGGCATCGCGGGGTTTGGCAAAACCGAGCAACTGGACTGGCTTTGGTTTGGCAGCATGATTGGGCATGGCTATTTCAAACAAGCGGTCATAGATAAGAATCCCCAAATCGCTGCCGCTCTGGACGAAATCCCGCTCGCAGGCGAAGTGACTCAAGATCACTTCGATAGATACTTGAAACTCTTCCGCAACGCCTTCAAGAACCCCGGAACCGCCACGGCAACCAGGCTGTTGGCGATGAAACGGCCCGATTACTTCGTGTGCCTCGACAGCAAAAATCGAGTCAAGCTGTGCGAAGAGTTCGGGATCGCCAAAAGTGTTGACCTTGATGGCTATTGGGAGAAAGTGGTCGAACGACTCACAGACTCGAACTGGTGGAACTCACCGGAGCCAAACGATGAGCTTGAGAAACGCATTTGGAAGTGCCGGGCTGCTTTTCTGGATGTGAGGTTCTACGAGCCATGATGAATAGACGGCGGGGTGGCCGGGGCAGGAGCGTCTTCGCGATGCCCCGGTTTGTTGCGTTGATCCCTGTGTCCGTGGCTTCGCCCAAAGCGGCTCCAGCCGCGGTCACCCTGCCGAGCACGAGGCGCGTAACCGATGTCGGTCTTCCATCTCCCCGCCCTTCGCTTCATTTTTCTGCCGCTCTCTTTCTGTCTCCTGCTTTGTCTGGCCAAGAAGAGGTAGACAGAAAGAGAGCGGCAGAAAGATGAAGACGATGACGGCGTGGCCAAGGCAGGAGGATCTTTGCGGCACCGCGGTTTGTGGGATTGATCCCTGTCTTCGTGGCCGCGCCCACGGCGATTCCAGCCACGGTTACGCTTCGTCGCACCCGGCGATTTTGGAGGGGGGAGAGACTCAACTCAATGAGTCCTGCCGACCCCGATCGTAGATGCCGGCTGCGTCGATGTCGGTCGCGTACCTGCGGCTTCGCTGCGCAATTTGTCGCGGTCAAGTTTTTGGGAGAGCCTCTCACAGATTGCTGTCTGGCGCTGCGACCGCGTTTGTCATTTCTTTCCGAAGCAATACAGAAACTCCTGCCGTCCGCCGCCCGATCTTTGGGCCACGCGCAGGAAGATCCGTCCTCCGCAAATGGCGGGGCTCGGGAACGACTCGGTGCCGATCTGGTTCTGCGCGACCAGTTCAAACCGCTCGGGAGTGGGGCGGAAGACGTACAGCGTGCCCATCTCGTTGGCCCAGTAGATGTGGCCGCCAGCCAGCACGGGCGAGGCGCTGACGGGGCCGGTCAGTCGTTCCTTCCACATCTCTTTGCCGTCGCTGCCGCGCCAACAAATCGCCACGCCGGTGTCGGTGAGCGCGTACACGTGGCCGTCGTGGGCGAGCATCGACTGCTCGTAGCACTTTTGATTGTTGCGCCACAGGACGGTGCCGCTGCCGTCGGCCTTCACCGCCAGCGTCTCGGATTTCGGATAGCCTCCGCTGGCGAAGACGATGTCGCCGTCCCAGACCATCGTGCCGCATGTCGCCAGGGACGTCCCCTGCGTCGACCACAATCGCTTGCCGTTCTTTGGATCGTAGGAGGCGACCTGATCGGCCCCGCTGATCAACATCTGGTCCTTGCCCGCGATGTGCGCAATCACTGGGGATGAGAACGTGATCATCGTCGGCCGCGGCGTCTTCCAGACCGGCTCACCCGTCTTCCGGTTCAACGCCGTGATGAAACTGTTCCCGTCGTACTCCGCGGAAACGATCACCGTTTCTCCGTAGAGCAGCGGCGACGGCCCGTATCCGTATTCAAACATCTTCGGGCGGAACGGGCAGACGGGCTGCCTCCATGCAATCGTCCCGTCAAAATTCAAAGCGACCGCCTCGATCTTGTCGTGATGATAGAACGCGGCAAACAGACGCTCGCCGTCCGAGGCGAGTGTCGGACTGGCCTCGGTGTTGTTCTTGTGGTTCCTCGCGGGGAAGCCCCCCTTGTTGACCTCCACCTGCCAGACCGACTTGCCGGTCGCCCGGTCGAAGGCCAGGACGTGGTGAATCTTTTTCTGTTCGTCCGCGGACGCCAGAAAGACCCGGTCCCCGACGACGATCGGCGACGAGTGCCCGCGCCCGGGGACGGCAACCTTCCAGACAACATTGTCCGAGTCGCTCAGCTTCGTCGGCACCGGTGCCGCGCCGGCGATCCCGTTGCGGCTGGGACCGCGCCACCAGGGCCAGTCTGTTGCCGCGGACAACTTCGGAAAGTCGGCGATCCCGCGGTCCTGGGCCACCGCTGATGGAACCATCGGTATGACCACTGCGACCATCGTCGTACAGAACACAACTCGACAGACAAATCGGATGTTCATGGGAGTCCCCGCAACGAAATGGAAGTTGGAATCAGACGTCATGCGTGACCGAGGATGTTCATCAGGAAGTTCGTCGCAGTTGACCGCCGCTGATGGACTTTGACAGCAATCGTGGTGAATGGCAAGCGGGGGAACGCCTTGGTCGTGGGTCAGATTGACAAAGGAACTTGAGTGGCACGCCCTGAGTCTGCGAAGGGCGTGGTGATCACGCGGCACCTCTGTCCACGCCCTTCGCAGACTCAGGGCGTGCCACTCAAACTGACCGACTGCCAACGCCAGCGACGCGCCGCCGATACCGACGCGATGCCTCGACAATGGAACCTGAATTTCCCCGGTGGAAATCAGGGTGCCAATTGACGCTGATGCGGGAATCTGTTACCCGATGGAGCCTGACGGTTGCGATTCCCAACGACAGCGGAGACTTGGTTCGCCAAGATTCTGGAATACACATGGATCATCCCACGTATCAACTTTTGGTGGCCGACGACGACGTCGATTTTCGTCAGGCCGTGTGTGAAATCTTCGCCCCGTTTTTTCGGGTGATCGAAGCCGAGTCCGGCGAGGAAGCGGTGGAACGGATCTCCAGGGAAGAGGTGCATCTGGCACTCTTCGACATGCACATGAAGCACTTGTCGGGACTCGATGCGCTGCGGCAACTGCGGGCGATGCACATCGTGGCCCCGTGCATCATCGTCACGTCGGATTACACCGAGTCGTTGCGGGACGACGCCGAGCAGGCGGCGGCATTCTCGG
>JAYTIB010000254.1:0-5571 GCA_043732205.1 Schlesneria sp.
GAACGCCACCAGACAACCGACTCGAAGCATCGACATGAGGTTGACTCCTGAAACGTGATTGGTTCTCAAGGTCTTGAATCTGGCGCGAGTCGCAAGCGGTGAACTCAAAGTCGCAATCCATCACGCCTGCGGATACTGAAACATGCAGGAGGGGCAAAAGTTGTTGACGACCGAATGAACGCATCCGCATTTAGGACACGTCTTGTTCTGGCGAGCTTCCTTTAAGTCGGCGGCGACTGATCGTTCCAATTCGCGGACTCGCCGCCCCTCCTCGGTCATGGGCAGGCCCAGCCCGCATAACAGACCCAGGGGACCGCAAATCACACCAAGAATGATTCCAAGGGTCGGAGAATAGCCTTTGCGAGCCGCGATAAATCCCCCCGCCAGACCGAACAGAATCCAGGGAACAAGAAACATTGAATGGCTCCACCCGTTAAAGGCATCGGATCATGCCTGCGTTCGATAAGGAACGTTCGAGAAATCATTGTCGTGGATCGCTCCGCGATCCAACGTTCTGATCGCGGAGCGATCAGCGACAATGCGACAGTTAATTCTCGAACGGTCCTAAGCCTGGGCGGGCGGTACGGCAACCGAGCACGCCGTTGCCTCACGGACTCAGGTCATGTCCTTGTACGCATCCCAGGCCAGGTAGCCGACGATCGCGGCGCTGAGCAGGAACAGGATGTCCATGATCAATGAGCCCGCGAACGGGAACTTCGTGGCGATGTCCATGATGGCCAGCAACGAGACCAAGCCGGCTGCGCCGAACGAGGCGAAAATCATGTTCTTCGGAAGATTGGATGCCATCCGCGCTGTTCCTGTGAAAGTCGCCGAGAGGGATTGGGAAGCAAGGGCTGAGATCGATCGATTGCCGTCGCGCGAGAGTATATGCCAGTCCGCGGATCTCTTGCCAGCGGACGTCCGATTCGGCCGGGGGTTTGAGCGGAATCCGTCGCATCGCGCGGGTTCTGACCGGCGGGTGGGACATGCCTCGCGCGGCCAAGAGTGAATCGTTTTCGTTTAACCGCGTGGGCATCGCCCCGCGTGTCTTGAGCGTGGATCACCGCTTACGCGCGGGGCGATGCCCACGCGGTTAAACGACTCGTCGTCGGACGCTGGTCGCGTCCGGCACGGCGTGTCAAATCGACGAGACGGCGGGGACGGAAGTGAGTTCCACCAGGTGCCCGTCGGGATCGTGAATGAACAATTGGGCGGCTCCGTCGGGACGCAGCTTGAGCGGCGACACGAACGGGATGCCGAGGTCCGCGATCCGGCGCGCCGCTGCGTGGGCGTCGTCGACCAGAAACGCAAAGTGATGTCCGCGCGAATTGGCTCCCCCGCCGAGCCCCGCCGGTCCCGAGCCTTCAAACTCCAGGATCGTGTGAATCAACGTCGGTCCCGCTTGGAACCACTGCCCGGCGAAACTGAAGTTCGGCCGGGCCACCTCGTCCATGCCGAGCATGTCGACGTAGAACCGTCTCGTCGCCGCGAGATCCTTCACGACGATCGTCACATGGTCGAGGGACTGCACTCGAATCGGCGCGGGGACGGTCATGGGAGCACTTCAAATCGAGTCACGGGAACGCCGCGGCGGACACCAAGTCTGCGTCGCGTCATCAAGCCTGTGCTGGGGCATGTCCGTCGCTGGAATCATCCGGCGTGGCGGATTCGCCGAGTTCGTCGTGCCCCGCTCGAATCAGGTCTTCGAGCTTGCTCAATTGGCGATAGGCGTTGAAGCCGGTGAACATCGACCACAGGGCGAATCCGTGAAACCCGGCGCTCATGATGTCGCCGAGCAACAGATAGAGCAGCCCGTCCAGAAGGTAGATGCCCATCCCGATACCGAACACGGCCAGCCACCGCTTGCGTGACATCCATCCGAACAGCGCGGCCACGAGCGTCACAAAGCACGAAAAGGCGATGGCGATCACCGTGGCAATGGTCGCGGCTTCGGGTTCCTGTTTGCCAACTTCCTGGGCGATCGCATCGACGATCGCGGTGAACGACAAGCCGACGATGAAATGCCGGTCGCCCCCCGAATGGGCGATGATCGTGTTCACAAGCGACAGTCCCGCGACCCAGAAGAACCAGTTGGCGCCCGCATCGCCCTGCTGCTTCAACGCGAGTGCCGCCGCCGCGATCTGATGCAACGGAGACTGTTCGGAGGCATCGGCGGGCTCGTGCAACTCGGGCACGAATTGACCTGCCGATGCGTCGGAACTGCCGGGTGGGGGAGCGGTGTCTTGGGCCATGAGGTTCCTTCGCAGGGATCGGGTTGGAGGACAAAGCGGACGTTGGTTCGGCGCGGGGGAAGGGGTCGACTGCTTATCGGACAGCCTCTGACAGCCTTGGAAATGGATGCCGCCAACGCCACCACCGAGCAAGACTGTCGGTGGCGGCGAAGAGACTACCCGGCCATGACCGATTCGCCAACCGACCACTGCGCGCCGTCGCGGTGAACCCGGCGGTAGAGCGTGTCGCGTTCGACCGGGACTCGGCCCGCTTCGGTGATGAGGCGGTTGAGATGCGCGACCGTCAGGCCCTCGGGAGTCTTCGCGCCGGCGTCGTGGTAGATGATCTCATGGACGACGGTTCCGTCGAGGTCGTCGGCACCGAAGCCGAGGGCCACCTGCGCGATCTGTTCGCCCAGCATGATCCAGTAGGCTTTGATGTGGTCGAAGTTGTCGAGCATGATCCGCGAGAGCGCGATCATCCGCAGATCCATCGCGCCGGTCGGCTTGATGATGTGATCGAGGCCGGTGTTTTCGGGGTGGAAGGCGAGCGGGATGAACGTCTGGAAGCCGCCGGTCTCGTCCTGTAAGGCTCTCAGTTTGCAGAGATGGTCGATCCGATGCCGGGCCTGCTCGACGTGCCCGTAGAGCATCGTCGCGTTGGAACGCAGGCCCAACTGATGGGCCGTGCGATGACAGGTGATCCAGTTCTCGCCGTCCGCCTTGTGCTCGCAGATCTGGTCGCGGACTTCAGGATGGAAGATCTCGGCTCCACCGCCGGGCAGGGAACCGAGTCCCGCGTCAATCATCTGTTGCAGCACCCACTCGGTGGACTTCTTCGTGATGAAGCTGAACCAGTTGATCTCGACCGCCGTCCACGCCTTGATGTGGATCTCGGGACAGGTCTCGTGCAACACGCGGACGATGTTGACGTACCAGTCGAACGACTTCTGGTGATGCAGGCCGCCGACGACATGGATTTCGGTCGCGCCCTGCGACCGCGCTTCGAGGATTCGTTCGCGCAGCATGTCGTCGGAGAAGACGTAGGCCTTCTCATCCTTCAGGTCCGATCGGAAGGCGCAGAAGCGGCAGCGGTAGACGCAGACGTTCGTCGGGTTCAGATGGATGTTGGTGTTGTAGTAGGCGAAGTTCCCGTTCTTGCGTTCGCGGACGACGTTTCCCAACCGGCCGAGCACCAGCAGATCGGCGTGCTCATCCAGGCAAAGACCTTCGTCAAACGAGAGGCGTTGTCCGGCGAGAACTTTGTCTTCGATCTGTTTCAGCGTGTCAGCGGGATTCATGTTCGGTTCGATTCAACGTGCGGTGATCAACGTTCTCAACGTGCGGTGATCATCGTTCAGTGGGTGGGAAGCCATTCGTCGGCGGGATTGTAGTCGCGGGCTGGTCGGTCAGCCACTTCGACGGGGGGTTGCGCGTCCGTCCGACGGGCTGGCGCTCGACCGCGCTTATTTTGAGCGGCAGGGCGCTGACTTTACCAACCCGATGCGTAAGCGAGGGCGAGTGATAGTGGCATTTCCCTGAGTTTCCCTCGCTCACGCTTCGGGTTACTTGGTCAAGGTCGGTGCCATTAACCAACGACCGCCGGTTCCGGCACCGGGGGCGATCCTGCGGGCGCGTGTGCGCCGGTCAGGTTTCGGCACGCGGGCAATCTCACTTCGATGACGGTGCCGGTATCGGGATCACTCGTGGCGGAGATGGTTCCGTGGTGTCCTTCGACGATGGTGTGACAGATGGCCAGCCCCAGCCCGCAGCCTCCCTCCGCGCGCGACCGGGCTTTGTCGACACGGTAGAACCGGTCGAAGATCCGCGGCAACTCCGCGGCGGGGATGCCGATCCCGGTGTCACTGACGCGGATGATCGCGAACCGCTCGTCGGAGGTGATCTCCAGATCGACCCGGCCTTCGGTGCGGTTGTACCGGATGGCGTTGCTGAGCAGATTGGTGAGCAACTGAAACAACTGCTCGTGATCGGCCTCAACCGTGACCGGTTCGGCCTGGCAGTTCAGTTTGACCCGACGCTCTTCAGCGAGCGGTTGCAGCATTTCCACGGCATCATCGGCGAGCCGGTCCAATTCGACGGGACACCGTTGGGCGTCGGGTTCGCCCGAATCAAAGCGGGCCAATTGCAGCAGCGAATCGATCAGCGACTTCATCCGCAGCGAGGCCCGGCGGCAGGCTTGGAACGCCTGCTGGTATTCCTCGCCCGACCGGGGGCGCGACAGCGCCAGTTCGGCATGCGACAGGATCACCGACAGCGGAGTGCGCAGTTCGTGCGAAGCATCGGCGGTGAACTGCCCCTGTCGCTCGAACGCGGACTGCAACCGGTCAAAGGTCCGGTTCAACACCGTGGCCAACTGTTCCAGTTCCGTGGTGGTCGATTGGACATTGATCCGCGTGGAAAGATTCTTCACCGAAATCGATTCGGCAATCGCCGTGATTTCGGCAATCGGTCGGATGGCGCGGGACGAGAACCACCAGCCACCGGCCAATCCAATCACCAAGACACCCAGGCCGGTGAGGATCAGCAACATCCCCGATCGATGCAGCGCGGCCAGATCCGGTTGAATCGACCGGCCGACCAGCACATTGATGTCGAAGCGGGAGACGTGGATGACCTCGCGGTGCGTCTCACGCATGCGGGCCGTCTGTACCGGCAATCCGTCCGTCGGGGTGTGCAGGTTGGGGAACGGAATCTCACCCACCGATTTCGACTTCTCCAGGACGACGCCGTTTCGGTCCCAGATGATGAAATACAGCCCGTTCTGTTCATCGCTTTCAAACTGGTGCTTGAATTCTTCGGGCAGCTCCAGACCCGGCGGAGGAGCGAACCAAGGATTGCGTCCCGATGGATCGCGACCTGGTTGATCGCGACCGGGTTGATCACGGAATCCATCGCGTACGCCATCGCGAGAACCGTCCCGCGCCCCATCACGGGGAACGCCCCGCGGGGTGCCGCGATTGTCTCGCATGCCCCGCCCCGGCACGTTCACGGGAGCCAGCGCATCAGGCACGGCGGCAATTTCGCGGTCTTCTTCGCCGGGACGCTGTGGCGGATTCGGGCGAACCGGATTGCGAGGCGGCCAGGATCCCGGTGCCGGCATCCTCGGAACGGGGAACAGACCCCGCAGCTTCGAGGTCAATCGCGAAGCCACATGATCCAGTTCGGCATCCGTCTGCTGCACGCGGGTTTGCCACTGCAGGGCGTAGACCACCCCTCCATAAATGGCCAGCACAGTCGTCAGCAGCAGCGCGTGCCACAACTGCAGTCGCCAGCGAAGCGATCTAATCATTGATGATGTACCCCTGTCCGCGCCGGGTCG
>JAYTIB010000255.1:0-5569 GCA_043732205.1 Schlesneria sp.
GCGAGCTGCAACTCTTCGCCCAACAACTGCCGACACAACGCCGGCAAAAACGCCATGAAGACCGGAGCCTCGACCAGCCCGCAGCCCGGCATGTTGGCGATGCTCACCGTCCCCTGCCGCAACGCCTGCAACAATCCAGGGACACCGTGCAACGAGTCGCCTCCCAGCTCCAGCGGGTCGATGCCGCGATCGGTGCCGCGCGACAAAATCACATCCACCGGCAACAGCCCGGCCAGCGTCTTGAGAAACACCCGCTCATCGCGCACCGCCAGATCGGCCCCCTGAGCCAGCGTGTAACCGAGATATCCCGCCAGATAGACGTCTTCAAAGTAATACGGACTCGCCGGGCCCGGACTGAGCAACACGATCCGCGGATTGTCCGACTGTTTCGCGGCCAACTCCTTCAGCGCGTTTTGCAGCCGCACGAAGAACGCCGCCAACCGCTGCACCGGCCGACGGTGCATGAGACTCGGAATCGTGCGCGACGTGACGATCCGGTTCTCCAGCGCGTAGCCCGCACCGACCGGGGCATCCGCGCGATCGGCCATCACGAACCATTGCCCGTTCGGTCCGCGAGCCAACTCTGCCGCGTAGACGATCATCGATCGGGTCGTGCGATCATGCAGCCCGCAGAACGGCCGGAAGAACTGCGGGTGAGCGAACACAACTCCCGGCGGCAGCAGCCCCTCCTTGAGCGTCCGCTGCCGACCGTGAATGTCGTCGATGATCGCTTCGAGCAACCGCGCCCGCTGGTCCAATCCGGCCTGCAACCGCGACCACTCGTCCGCCGGCAGGATCATTGGAATCAGGTCGAGCCGCCAGAGTCGCTGCTGCACGTCCTTTTCCTGAAAGACATCGAACGTCACGCCGTTGTCGTTCAGCATCCGCTCCGCCTGAACCGTGCGGTTGGCGAGCTCCTCGAGCGTGTAGTCCTGCAGGCCGTCCCGCAGCCCGGCCCAGTGCGGGCGCAGCACTCCGGCCGACTCCACCGCCTCGTCATAGACCGACGCGCGGCTGCGGTAGAACTTCCACAAGTCATCAAACGGCGGCGGATTCGTCGGCATCATTTCGTCGTGCGTGGCGATCGGAACGATGAGGAGCGCACCGTTCAAAATGGGATCAGCGACTTGGCAAACGCAAATCGAGCGTACACGGATAATCGACCGGCGGCGATTCGTCAACGACGGCGAGAGAACCGCCCGTGTGGCCCATCTTGAGGAAGCGGCCAGCTCGGCGGCTTTCGGCTTCCAGTGTGTTGATCGGATATGACGCGGGATTCAAACCACCGGGATGGCCGACGTGATACTGGCAGCCTCCGAGCGATCGGCCCTGCCACTGATCCACGATGTCGAACACCAGCGGGGCGTGAACCGGAATCGTCGGATGCAGACAACTCGGCGGCTGCCACGCGCGATAGCGGACTCCCGCCACATATTCACCGGGAGTCCCCGTCGCTTGCAGAGGCAGCTTGCGGCCGTTGCACGTCACCGCAAAGCGGGCCGCGTTGAAGCCGGTCACTTTCGCCTCCACTCGCTCGACCGACGAATCGACATACCGCGCGGTCCCTCCTGCTCCCGGTTCTTCACCGAGCACATACCACGGCTCGATCGCCATGCGCAGCGCGAGCGTGATGCCGTCGTGAACAATCTCGCCAATCGGCGGACAACGAAACTCCAGATGCGGTGCGAACCATTCCTCGCGAAACGCCAAGCCCGCCTGATTCAAGTCGCGCAGCACATCGCGAAAGTCGGCCGCCAGAAAGTGCGGCAGCATGAACCGGTCATGCAGCGCCGTTCCCCACCGGGCCAGCGGCTGCCGATACGGCGCATCCCAGAACCACGCCACGAACGCCCGCACGAGCAACTGCTGCGTGAGGCTCATCCGCGCATGCGGCGGCATCTCGAACGCCCGGAACTCCAACAGACCGAGCCGCCCGTTCGCGTGATCCGGCGAGTACAGCTTGTCGATGCAGAACTCGGCCCGATGCGTGTTCCCCGTGATGTCCACCAGCAGATGACGGAAGACGCGGTCGACCAGCCACGGCGGGACAGGCCCCTCGCGCGGGATCTGTTCGAACGCCAGTTCCAATTCGTAGAGCGCATCGCGGCGACCTTCATCAACGCGCGGCGCCTGGCACGTCGGCCCGATGAACTGCCCCGAAAAGATGTACGACAGCGACGGATGATTGTTCCAGTACGAGACCAAACTCCGCAGCAGATCGGGCCGCCGCAAGAACGGACTGTCTGCCGCAGTCGCCCCGCCGAGCACGATGTGATTGCCGCCCCCCGTCCCCGAATGCTTCCCATCGAGCTGAAACTTCTCCGTCCCCAGCCGAGTCAACCGAGCCTCTTCATAAACGCCGGTCGTGATCTCCTTCAGTTCCTCCCACGACTCGGCCGGATGAACGTTGACTTCGATCACGCCCGGATCGGGAGTCACCTTCATCACCTGAATGCGGTGATCGTGCGGCGGCAGATAACCTTCCAACACGACCGGCTGCTGCATCGCCTCGGCCGTCTTCTCGATGGTCGCCACCAATTCCAAATAATCTTCGAGCGTCGCAACCGGCGGCATGAAGACATGCAACCGGCCGTCGCGCGGCTCGATGCAGAGCGCGGTGCGAACGACCGGGTAACCCGAAGCGTCAGCGAGCGCGGGCGCTCCGAGAAGCGAGGGGTCAGGCACCGCAGAATTTAGAATTGGCGGAGCATCGCGCAACTCATCTGGAGAATCGAAGCCCGCCAATTCTGAATTCTGCGGTGCCTGACCCCGGCCCAACTGGCCTCGCTCACGCTTCGGGTTAGTGACGTTGCGTCCCTGTTCCGTGATCGTCACTGCGGGAAAGTCGAGCGGCCCGTGTTGAGTCCCCTGCCGCAACTCGGCATAGCCCGGCAACGGCTGTCGGTCCGCGAACGGATCGACCGGGTAGAGCATCGTCGCACTCGCCGGTTCGCCAATCGGCAACGAGTCCAACGGCAGACGCAGCCCGATCGGCGAATCGCCCGGCAACAGGAAGAGCCGTTCCGCTCGCAGCGGCCACGGCCCGCTGGCCCAGCCGGCCTTCGCCTGCCACCACGCGCGCGTCAGCGGCAGCACATACCCCGCTTTGCGAGTCGGCCCCTGTTCAACGATCTTCGCGAGCCGACGCCGGTCCTCGTCCGCATCGAGATCGAACTTGCGGGCATCCACATCGACCGGCAGCTTGTGTTCTTGTTCGACCGCTTTCCAAACGTCCTCATATGCCGACTGAATCCAGCACGGGTCCACCTTCAGTTGGCGAGAGATCTCGGTGAGAAACAGTCCCGCACGATCGACGCTCAACTTCGAATCAGGCTCGCCCCCCGCCAGCCATTTCGAGTTCGACCAGATCGGCTGCCCATCCTTCCGCCACACGCAGGTGTAGGCCCAGCGCGGCAACGACTCGCCCGGATACCACTTGCCCTCACCGAAGTGCAGCAGGCCTCCCGCCCCGAACCGTGTCCGCAGCCGCTGGATCAATTCCGTCGAGAGTTGTTGCTTGTGCAGACCGACGGCCCCCGTGTTCCACTCCGGGCTTTCCATGTCGTCGATCGAGACGAACGTCGGCTCGCCCCCCATCGTCAGCCGCACATCGCCGCGCCGCAGCCGCTCATCGACGACATGGCCGAGTCGGTCGATCTCGTCCCATTGCGAATCGGTGTACGGCTTCGTCACGCGCGGGTCTTCGTGAGCCCGCGTGACATTCATCTCGACGGCGAATTTGACCTCGCACTCATCGACGCAGCCGCTGATCGGAGCCGCCGTCTGCGGAGCCGGTGTCGCCGCGAGCGGAATGTGTCCTTCGCCCGTCAGTAGCCCCGATGTCGGGTCCAGCCCGATCCAACCCGCTCCCGGCAGGAAGACCTCGGCCCACGCATGCAGATCGGTGAAGTCCTGCGGTGCCCCCGCCGCCCCTTCGAGCGGCTTCACGTCCGGCAGCAGTTGAATCAGATACCCCGACACAAACCGCGCCGCGAGTCCAAAGCTGCGCAGGATCTGCACCATCAACCACGCCGAATCGCGGCACGACCCCCAGCCGTTCTCCAGCGTCTCTTCCGGAGTCTGCACCCCCGCTTCGAGCCGAATCAAGTAACGGACATCGCGCTGCAGCTTCAGATTCAGATCGACCAAAAAATCCACGGTCTTCCGCGGCGCGACATTGATGGTCCGCAGGTAATTCGCCAACTGCGGCCCCACTGGCAACCGCTCCAGGAACGGGACGAGGTCGTTCGCCAAGTCAGGCGCATACTCAAACGGAAACTGCTCGGCCGCCGGTTCGATGAAGAAGTCGAACGGGTTGATGACCGTCATCTCGGCGAGCAAATCGACCGCCACCCGAAACGAGCGGGTCGGCTTCAAGAACGTCAGCCGGGCGACGAAGTTCCCATGCGGATCCTGCTGCCAGTTGATGTAGTGCTCCGGCGGTTCGATCGTCAGCGAATAGCTCGGCACTGGCGTCCGACAATGCGGAGCCGGCCGCAACCGCACCTCCTGCGGCCCCAGGTTGATCGGCTTGTCGTAACGGTACTCAGTCACATGGTGGAGCGCAACGCGAATCGTCATGGAGTGCAGTGTTTCCGAATGTTCCAAGGGGATGTGATGGGGCTCCGTCGTTGAGTCGCAGCGCGACCACTCAACGCAATTCCCGCGCCGCCGTCAAGTTCGCCGCGCCCCTCTGGAAAACGTGCGGAATCCACTGCGGGAACGTTTCGCGTCGTGACCGCCCGCGCGATTTCAGCGCGAAGCCCGGCGAACTTCCGGGCACTCGCACCATCCGGCAGAGGCTAAAGAGCAATGGCCTCCAACATCATGATCGTACGGTCATTGGCATCGGACTCGGTGGCCGGTTCGGATGCCAGTGCCACGTCGTACCGCCCGTCCAGCGATGCGACGAGCGCCGCCACATCGTCGTCACTGAACTGGTTCAGGAACAGTTCGGCCGACAGTACCAAGCCCGCGAGCAGGTCGTCATCCAGTTCCCGATCCGCATTGATGTTCATCAGGTCCATCGGAGCCACTTGGGTCACGGGCTCCACCGGGTTCTTCGGATGATCGCTGAGTTCCGCCCGCAGCACGCGGACATTGGCGGGAGCCTGAATCCCCAGTTTGACGGAGCCGGCTGAGGTATGAATCACGGTGACGACAATGTCTTCGCCGATCTTGATCGATTCCGTCCGCTTGCGGGTGAGCACCAACATTTGAATCAGTCCTTTCCGAGATGCCTTGTGAGTTCCTGAATCCGATCGCATCACCGTGCCTGTCGCCGCGTGTAGTTCGCCGCATGGCCCGAGTGATGGATGAGAATGAAAGCAACGCCGGTGCCAAACCGCCGAACCGGACTCGCGATTCGCGAAAACACCGCTGAAAGCCGTCTTCGCCTCGTCACGTCGGCCAATGCTGCCGAACAGACCGAGTGACAAGCCCAACAAGCCCGCGCCGCAGCGGAAGAAGTTACAACACGGGAGTGCGCGAGAGACCAGAGTTGCAATCATCCTTTGGAGTGCGGGGGCTTGACCCCGCTTTGGCATTTTTCTTCGCCGCTGGCGGCTTT
>JAYTIB010000256.1:0-5569 GCA_043732205.1 Schlesneria sp.
GCCGACGGGACGGTCGCGGAGATGATGTCCACACGTTGGAGCCCTCGTCACAGCACGTCCCGTCGGCGGAGCGACGGGACTACGGTACTCGGTCCGTCAATCGCGACACGAGCCCGAAGCTGCAAGACGGCCATGCCTGCGCGGTGATCGACGAAGCCGACAGCATCCTGATCGATCAAGCCAGCACGCCGCTGATCATCTCGTGTCCGCAACCTCCCTCGACGGACGACATCGAGCTGCTGCAATGGTGCGAGCGCATCTCGGATGGGCTCACCGCCGCCGCTGACTTCTCGCTCGACCCGCGTCTGCAATCGGCCCGACTGACTCAACGCGGTTGCCGCAAGCTCCGGTTGACGGTCAAGCCGACTCCCGTGGGACGACTGCCGGTTGAGTCGCTGCTCACACAGGTGGAACGAGCCTTGGCCGCTCGCCACTTCTTTCGCGAGAACCGGGAATACCTGGTCATCGACGAACGACTGGAGATCATCGATCAGGGAACCGGCCGCGTGCTCCCCGGCCGCAAGTGGCGCGACGGACTGCAACAGGCGATCGAGCTGCGGGCCGGCCTTTCACCGAGCGACGCCAGTGGCAGCGCGGCCCGCATCACGCTGCAAAGCTACCTGAGAAACTATCGCGTGCTGTGCGGAATGACGGGGACCGCCGCCGAAGCCCGTGCCGAACTGAAGTCCACATACGGTCTGCGCGTGATGTCGATCGCCACGCACCATCCGAGTCGTCTGCTGCAACTGCCGCCACGCATCTTCGCCAGCAGCCAACAAAAGTGGTCGGCATTGATCACGGAGTTGGAACGGATCGCACGCTCGGGCCGGGCGGCGCTGGTCGGCACGACATCAATCGTGGCCAGCGAGCAATGCGCGGCGGAGCTGCGCGAACGGGGACTCGACGTGCAGGTTCTGCACGCCAAGCATCACCGTGAAGAGGCCGAGATCATCCGCCTCGCGGGCCAGCCGGGCCGCATCACCGTGGCGACCAACATGGCGGGTCGCGGGACCGACATCCAACTCCATCCCGATGTCCGGGCCGCGGGAGGCTTGCACGTGATCCTCTCCGAGATGAACCGCTCCGCCCGGATCGACCGCCAACTCGCGGGCCGCGCCGGCCGACAGGGCGATCCCGGCTCGTACCAGGTCTTCGTGTCGCTCGACGATGAGTTGCTGACGATCTTGGGTGCGCCGCGCGTCTCACGCTGGAAGACTCGCGCCCAACGTCGCTCGACAAAAGAACTGCACCACAGTTGGATCGCGGTGTTCACTCAAGCCCAGCGTCTCTTCGAGCACCGCGGCGCACAAGAGCGAAACCAACTGCTCATTCGCGAACTGCAGCAGTGGGAGACAATGCGTCCACTGGGCCTCGACCCGTACATCGAACTGCCGGCGGACGTGTGAACGTGATCGTGATCCTGCACGCGTCCAAGCCCCACTCCAGCCTCCCCATTCGCGCTCCTTTTGATTCGCGCGGCCCTTCTTGATGTGTTGATGTCCGCGCGAATCAAAAGGAGCGCGAATGGGAAGACGCTGAAGCGGCGTTGCCGGAATGGCCGCGAGAAGTCAGAGCGTGCGCGGCGATGCAGTTGTAGGGTGCGTGGAGTCTTCGGAACGCACCGATTGAACCTCGCACGACCGATGACGGTGCGTTCCGAAGACTCCACGCACCCTACAAGTTCGACCCTACTTCGACGGCAGCGTCCAGACTGGATCGTAGTCGTGCAGGTCTCGCGACCAGACATCGGCGGCTCGGGACAGCAGCACCATCGTCGGTCCGTCGTGACTGTTCCGGGCGACCATCTGGCTCAAGGTTTCGATGGCCGACCGCAATTGATGCTGTTCCCATGCGGTGAGGGCGCGTTCGTAGTCCTCCGCAAACTGGCTCCACGTCGGGCCGGGATTCGCGACCAGCTCGAACAGTTCGACGGGATGTTCAATGTTCTTCAACCTCACCGAGCAGAGTCGCCGGGTGCAAAACTTCCCATCGAGTTGTCTGGCGGTGGCACCGGTGATCAGGGCGGGCGTGCGCAGATAGCGAGTGGCCCCCTGCACGCGACTCGCGATGTTCACGTCGGAACCGAGCGGCCCGTATTTCAACTTGTGCTCCGTCCCCGTGTTGCCGACGCGCACCCGGCCCGAATTCAGGCCGATGCCAATCTGCGTCGATTCGCCGGCCGGCAGTGCAAACTTCTCGTTCAGTGTCCGAAGCGACTTCATCATCATGACGGCCGTTTCCGCCGCGGCGCGGGCATGATCGGCCACGGCGAGCGGCGCGCCCCACATGGCGATGAGTTCGTCGCCGATGTAGTCCACGAGCGTCCCCTTCGTCGCCAACACGCACGTCGAGAGCATTTCCATCACCGCGTTGATCCACTCGAACGTGCCGGTGGGACTCAGTTGTTCGGAGATGCGGCTGAACCCGGCGATGTCGCAGAACAACAGCGTGACATCCGCGTCCCGGCCGGTGAGGGCATCGGGATCTTCTTCGAGTTGTCGCGCGACTTCCTTCGTCACGAATCGTTCGAACTGAATGGTCTTGGCGATGGCGGTTCGTTCCTGCTTCATGCGCGCCCAGCCACCGGCCACGCCGCAGGCCATGATCTCGACCATCTTCGCATCAAACTTGTCGATGGGCGGACGGTTGAACGCGATCCCCACGCGGCGATCTCCGTAGACCGCGCCGATGACGTCGCCGGCATCGTCGAGGATCGGCGCGGCGACCAACGCGACAATCGACGCGGCGCTTTCGGAAACGGCGGAACCGGCTGCGCCCGGTGATCCCCACACGGTGCGCCGGTCCTGCAACAACTGGTTCAACAGCCGTTGACTCGGCCGCCACGAGTCGGCCGCACCCGCACGCTGCTCGGCCAGTGCGGCAACCCTCCACGATCCACCGTCGCGCACCAGGACGGCCGCGTGATCGAGGTTCACCATCTCCATCGCCGTGTGGGCAATCACGTCCACAAAGTCCGCCGCGGACGCCGCGCGCTGCAGGACGGTCACCAACTGCCCCAGACGATCGAACATGTCTTCGGCGTTCGAGCCCCGGATCGAAGCGACCAGCGAATCGGTGGCCGTTTCCGGGACGAAGTCTGCGGCGTACATCTGCCGGGCAATCTTCACGACGGAACTCGGAGATTGCGGTGAGGCCGGCAAGGATTGAAAGACGTCGCTCGACTCGGACTCAGCCAGCCGCTCGCCCCCCAGGATTTCGATCCCCAGTTGAACGCTGCCGCGCGTCACCCGCAGCGGCAGCAGCGCATCAACCGATTCGCCCGGTCCCAACACCGAACCGGTGGACAGTGCGATGCTGTTGGAGTCGTTGATGTTGGTCAACCGCACGTGTCGCGGGCCGGTGATTTCAATCCGCAACTGCCGCCTGCCGATCTCCGTTTGTTCCTTGGTGACGATCACCAACCGGGTGACATCCGGCAGGGGAATCACGGCCAACGGAGGCGGATCGTCCCGCGTCTGCCGTCCCACGTCCAAGACCCGGTCCTGGGGTTCAATCTGCAAACGGATGTGTGAGGGCAATCTCTCCAACCGAGCCATGATGGGTGTGCCTCTGCCGGGTGATTCACAAGTGGATGACGGTCTGTGGTGTACCCATCCTCCATCGCGGTCTGACAACTCGTGCCGCTGTAACAACGATGATTCAAGGTGGAACGCAACGAGGGCTGATTCTCCGGCGGACGGATTCACCGCACAAGGTTCGCCCGGCAACTTCTCACGGCTCGGAACTCCTTTGGAGTGCGGCGGCTCGACGCCGCTGTGAGATTTTGGGCGCAGCCCTTTTGCATGGGTCTTTGTTCGGCGCGGGTCTCCCGACCCCGCCGAAACGGCTGACCGAAGGTCTCATTTTCTGGTTTCCATACGAATGGCAGAGTCCCGAAAAACGAAAATGCCAAAGCGGTGTCGAGCCACCGCAGTCCAAAGGAGACCGCTCCGAATCCCACAGATCGGATGCGTGATTCCGGGGTTTCCAAGTCGCCGACTGGCGGTTCCTGCCGCTCAGTGACCGTGGGCGGGGAATTCTGAACGGGAAACCAACATCCCGCGGAAAGATCATCGTGTCAGCGTTTGATGGAAGAACTACTGTCACGCGATCAGGGAACTTGGGCAATCGCACCGTTGGCCGGTCCGCGTGGCGGATCGCGGTCAGCGCCGGGCGTTTGCTTGGAAATCGGTCTGCTTCTTCCAACGGATTCGTTGACGACCCATGAAACGCTTCACAAGAGATCGCCGACTGCTGACCACTCTGTGGTTGGTAGCGATCTTTTGTGCCTGCCCCGGTTGTCATTCATTGCGCATGGGTGTGAACCGGAATGCGGCGAATCATCGTTCGGTCTCACCGCCAACGCCTCCCCCGGCACACGGCGCGAGTGCGGTCGATCAACGGTTCTCCCCTGATTCAAACATCGAACCGATCGCGACCAGCGCGACATCCGACGACGCGCGCCAAGCGACGCCTCCCGGACAGTTGGTCTCCGCGGAGCGCGGCCCGGAGGTGCTCGCGCTGAGTGTCACCGAGGCGGTCGCGAATGCGCTGAGCAACAACCTGCATCTGCGGGTGATCGCGGACCTTCCCGCCGAAGCGGGCCAACGGACCGAGATCGAGCGGGCCGCGTTCGACACATCGCTCAACTCGAACCTGCAATACCTGCAGGGAACCCAACAGGTCGCCTCGGCATTGCAGGCGGTCCGCGGCGGACAGAGCCAATACGGGATGACCTCGTTCGGCCCAGTCGCGGGGACTCCCAATCTGATGTCGCTCGAACAGCGGTTCTCCACCGGCACGACGGCCCGCATCGGGTTGGGCAGCACGTACAACTACAACTCGCCGATGGGACAATACCTGCTGTTCAACCCGGCTTATCAGACGGCCGGCAGCCTGATCATCGAGCAGGCCCTGTTCCGCGGTGCCAACCGGCAGGCGAACCTCGCCGGGATGCACATCGCTGAAGCGGGCCACAAGCAATCGGCCGCCGAGTTTCAAATCGAGGTCAACCAGACGCTGACCGATGTCCAGCGCGCCTACTGGCTGGCCTGGCTGGCGGAATCACAGATCAAGACGTGCGGCGAGTTCGTCGACCAGGCCCGGGCGACGCACGCGCTGGAAACAAAGCGGTTTGAAATCGGCAAGGGGGGCATCGTCCAAGTGGCCCAGGCGACCGAGAATCTGCATTCGCTCAAGGCGGAACTGGCGCAGGCCCAACAGCGGTCGCGCGCGGCGAGGAACCAACTGTTCACCCTGATGGGGGTGCCTCCCGACGATCAGCGTCCGTTGCAAATGACGGATGAGCCGCTGGCCAAACCGGTCACGCCCGACCTGCAACAGGGACTGGCCCTCGCCGCCGAGCAGCGTCCGGAAATCAAGGTCCGGCAATTCCAAGTGGCACAGGCTCAACTGGAGTTCGACCGCCGGACCAACAACGAACGGCCGGATGTTCGCGTCTACGCGGGCTACGCGTTGACGGGATTGAACAACAACCTGATGGGTTCGTTCAACCAGTTCGGCTCGGGCCAGTTCGGCAACATGAGTCTCGGCGTCCGCTACACGTACC
>JAYTIB010000257.1:0-14274 GCA_043732205.1 Schlesneria sp.
CCGCGCCGTTCCGTCGAAAGAAGCTGCCGAAGACCGACTGCACGACATCCTCGGGATCAACCTTCCGCCGCAGATCGAGATCGAGCCGACTGCGCGCCAGTCCGACGAGCCGATTGGCAAACCGTTGGAACAGGTCCGTCGCCGCCTGCTGATCGCCCGCTTTGACTTCGGCCAACAGACCGGCTGCCTCCGTCGGTTCAGTCATCGTCAATCACCTCGAAATGCAGTGGAGAGCGGCAGCCGGTTCGGTTCAGGTCCAAAACCGTGTTCACCACCTCCCGCAGGCAAACCGTTCTCGGCCGCCCGCCACGACTGGTGTTGGGGCCCGGAATCAGCGGTTCCACGATCATCCATTGGTCGTCCGTCAGATCCGTGGGATACGCCCGCCGCGTCACGTTTTCAGCCGACATCGGTCCGCACTCGTTTGCGAGGATCAGAATCCCTCCGATCCGACGGAGGACTGCGAACGGTCGCTGATTCAACGGGTTATGGGCCAGTTATGCAAAGGTCGGTTTCCGGATAGACTCTCAGTCGCGCCCGACCTTCACACCGTGTGCCTGATCCAATTGGGCGAGGACTGTTCCATCGAGCCGGTGTAGTCCCCGGTTCGTACCCAGGAACAGTTTGTCGCCGACGGGGCACAGGCTGAAGAATTCGAGGTCGAGTTCATTGAGGATGCAGGTCAGCTTGCCATTGTGCCCGTCGGAGTCGGAGCCGGGCCGCGCGACGTACAGTCCGTTGCCCGTCGCGAAGACGAACCGGTCCTGCCAATGCACGAAGTCATAGACGTAATTCAACTCGAAACCCGTGTGAATGAAGACCGGCTTGTTGGCGAAGTCGGCCACGGTCACGCGGTGCATCGCGTCGCGGACCGGTGTCCGACTGAACGTCCAACGTTGGCCACCGGCCTCATAAAACCGGTTGTCCCACGTTTGCGAGACAACTTGATTGGCCGCCTTGTCGAAGCGCGTCTGATGGTACGAATGGTAGTCGAGTTTGGCGTCGGTCTTCTTTAGCGTGTCGGCCTTCAGGTCCAGTTCGTACAAGAAATACGACGAGTAACCCGTCTGCGCGACAACCCCCGGCAGGCCGAGTACAAATCGAGAGCCATCACTGGCGACGGTGCGGACCATCAGCGTCGGCAGTGGCGAATCACCGGGACGAAGTTGCCGCACGATCTCACCCTTGGGACTGACGAGGGCCAGGCCGCTGTCGATGGAGGCGACCGCCAGTTGGTCATTCGATGCGGCCAGATCGGTGATGCGTCCGGACAGTCCCTTCACGCGCGTGGCCGTGGTTGAAGTCGGCGCGACGCGGTGGATCTCACCCAATCGGTCCTGCAGTTGGTAGTCGCAGCGCAACGCCCAGATGTGGTCGAACGCCGACACGAGTTTCTTGACGCGAGTTTCACCGTCGACGTGATCGAGTTTGATCTCCACCAACCGATCCGGCGTCAGGAACCCCGCCTTCGACCGGGCCTGTTGGAAATGGTTCCGCCACCGTGCCAGCCGCATCCGGTCGAAATCGGCAGCCCCGCCGTAGTTGTAGCGTTCGAGCAGATTCGTCAGCAGTTGCAGCCCCTCGGCACGCTCCGACTCGGTCTTCAGCGCGGGGAGCAGCCGCGACATCGCATCCGCCACGTTGCCGTGTTGATAGTTCTGAATCTCGACCTGTCGTTGGATGTAGCGTCGCAGCAGATCACGTGACGCATCGTCGGGCGACTTGGCATGGCTCCATTGAACGAAGTCGTAGATCCACATCGAATAGTCATTCTTGGGTAACGCGGGACCGTCTTCCTTCGAGATGGCAGGGATGAGATCAATGGCCTCAATCAGTTCCGCCTGCCATTGGGGATCGCGCGGCTCGCTATGGCGGGAGACGAACAGGCGCAGGTAACGTCCCATGCCCCGCGACAGTGGCGACTCTTCTTTCACCAGTTCATCGGCCAAACCCCGGAGTTGATCCGCCAGTTCACGGAGTTTGGCCGCGTCTGCTTTGGTGTTGTGATGCTCGAGGTAGAAGTTCGTCAGCCCCGCCAGCAATCGAAACCGCGTGTCGACCTTCGCGCCACCCTCGCGCTGCGCGATCCGGAACTGTTGGATTTTCGACGTCATGTCGGCTGCCATCTCGATCAGCCGGATGCGGGCATACTCGACCTGGTGCGGATACCAGCCCCCCGCCACTCCCTCGCGGGCCATGCGTTCCACGATCGGCCGCGCGCGATCCGGAACCGAATACCAATAGTCCTCGTGGCCGATGAGGCTGGCGTACGCGATGCCGCGCGAGTTCTCATCGAACTTCAGGGCCAGCGCCGTCTCGATGTAATCGCAGCTCAGCTCGAGCAACGCCCGCTGACGGGGTGACGGCTTCTCGATGCGGCGATTCGGTGTCTCGGATTCGGCCAACGCGAACAGCAGCGGCACGGCGCAGACGAGCAACTGGGTGTCGTCGCCTTTCAGGAGCAGGGCGTTTTCCACCGCTCGCATGGCCCGTTCAATCACCACTGGTTTTCCGGACTGCCAGCTTCCCTTGTACGAGCCGTTTGAAAAGAAGTTGCCGTCCTCCTTCGTGGGCGAGGGGAGCAACTTGAGGGCACGCTGTTTCAACGATTGGAACTCGGTGGCCAGCCCTTCAGAGTTTGCTTGGCGCGCGATGGTTTCGGGAAGTCGAGTGATCGTCTGTTGTGCAGCGTCGGCGATCTGTTCGGCCGCGAGATTCGCATCGGCCTTGGGGAGGAGAAACTTCACGTCGAAAGCGTCGAACAGGCCCGTGGGTGATACGACCCGGATGCGATATTCCAACTCAACGTCTTTCTTGTTGAGTTCCTGCTTTGCGGTCGGCTGCACGTCGCCTACGATCAGCACGTCCGTGACCGGAGCCGTGAGTTGGGCCATCACCGAGGGAACCAATCCCGCGCGGGCCAGTTCAAACTCGCGCAGCAGTTGCGTCGGATGGAACCGCTCGGCGAGGTCGATCCGCGCGATCTTCGACAGCCGTTCTCGCAGTGCGACATGCAACAGTTGATCGAGGTCGGTGTACTTCGAAAACGGGTCGTCCACGAGGAACGAGCCGATCGCCACCGAGACGCGGCTCTGATCGCGAGACCGCTCCGCCATCGCACGAAACGCGCGGAGCGCGATCTGCTTGGCCAGCCGGTCTTCCGACGACTTGGGCAGGTCGAATTCAACGATCACAGTCGTCGATGGGAACTGATTGACCCGGCATCGCACGCGGTCGGCCTCAATGCCAACCATCACGAAGAAGTCCGCTTGAGCGACTTGCCCGAGCTTGATGGCGTTCGCGTCCGAAAGCCGCGCGCTGAGCCGTTGTTCACGCAGCACGACCTCCAACTGAGCCCGCTCCAGCAGCTCACCGTGCCAGCCTCGGAATGCCTCCGCCTCCAGCAGCGCCTGCAACGCAACCGTCTCGGAGCGACGGGCATCATCCGCCGACACCAGCATCGCCAACCGAGGCCCCGTCGAGCTGTCTCCCTCGCGCTTCGCCGCCCGCCACGATGCGGTGGGCTTCCAGGCGATGGCAGCGTCTGGTTTCTGCGAACCGCCTTTCTCGGCAGACGGTTGCTGCGCGGAAGCAACACTCGACCACAGACCACTCATCACCAGGATCATCGCGATTGTCGAGACAGCGTTCATGCGGACTCCTTGGGGCAACGGCCGTCACTTGGCGATGGCAAGGTGACATCCAGCAACTGTTTTCTCACTCGAGTTTCAGCGATTCGTCGGCCGACCGCGTTCTGCTGTGTCTGCATCTGAAAAGCAGGTACGCCCGGCCCAGTTCAACGGAATCAACTCCACCGTGTCAATGCTCTGGTTTCGATGCGCATGCAACGTTCCATTTGTCCGGGGTCAGGCACCGCAGAACTCAGAATTGGCGGGGATGTGTGTCGATTCCACAAACGGCTCATTTTTGCCAATTCCGAGTTCTGCGGTGCCTGACCCCCTGCTGCGGAGATGTTGTTCTGCACCCGCTCAAGCACGACCGACGAACGCGCGAATCGAGCCGTCTCTCCCACGACGCGGAAGAGACGGGCTCGCTGGCGAACTTTGTCAGTCGTATTACTTCTTCTTCGCCTTGCCGAGCTTCTGGTCGGGCAGCTTCGGCAGCAGGCGCTCGGCGATTGTGGCCGCCGCTCGTTGCAGCGCGTCCTTTCCGGCAATAAGTTCGGTGTTGTCAGTGACTCGTTCGGTCTGACGGTCGATGGCAAGGATCGCTCCGGTCTTGCGGTCGATGGCACGCACCTCGACACGGCCTCGCACGCAGACCAGTCCGCCGCGACGCGACGCGAACTCGGACATCCCTTCACCTGTGATCAGGATGTCGGCGTCGCCCTCGTTCCCCGCGACGGGGTCGATCGTCGTCCAGCCGAGTTCCTTGCACCACAGCGTCAGTTCGGTTTCGGCGGCCGGGTCGATGCGTGGAGCGCCGACATGCCGCTCGGCGATCTTGACCACCACCTTCAGAGTCGGCTTTCCGTCGAGTGACTTCTTCAACTTGGCGAGCCGGTCTTCGCGCGGCTCGACGACGGGGACGATCGTCGCACCCCGCTCCCGCACGACGGTCGCCACCTGCTCAGACAACTTCGTGACGAGATCGCCCAGGTTGTCGCTGACCTTTCCCTTTGACGTCGCCCCCAGCACGCGGGATGTTTCGGTGCTGATGACCTTCGCCACGAGATACCGGTCGGTGCCGGTGTCGATCACCGAACCGGTGATGAGCAGCTTGGCTCCCGTCAACCGGCCCGCCTTGATCGCGTCGTCCGCCCCGACGAGTCCGGAGAGATTGAGTTCGTGCTCCTTGAGGATTTTTTCCAGCTCATCACGTTCGACGAGCATCAACTCGGGAGCGGCTGACAACTCGGCCGACAACAGATCGGTGACCTTGTCCGAGACGCGATCGGACTTCTCGGCGCCACCGACAGTCCCAACGACCTTCGCCCCTTCGGTCCGGTCCTGGAATCGGATGATCGCGGCGGAGATCGGTGCGGACGGCTTCTTGGCGTCGTCATCGGCCGACGCGAGTTGCGGCATCAGAGCCAACCACGCGACGGCCACCAGCCCAAGGTGCATTGAGACGTTTAGCCCCAACGCCATCGGCGTGGGCGCATTTGGGCATCCGGCGTCCATCCGCGCGCACGCCGCTGGCGTGGCGGCTAAACGTCCCGGCAACACCTGAAGTGTCTGATTTGATCGAGTTCTAGTTCTCATTTGGTTTTCCTTCCAACACGGGTTTGTCAGTCGACAAGTCTTCGAGCACCTTCAACAACAGATATCTCGCGGTCGGCGTGGTCTCCCACGATTCGGCGAGTCCAAATCCCAACCAGATTAACCGGCCGCCGCTGCGATGACGGACATGCAGCCACGACCAGCCCTCGGCGTCGTCACGAAACTCAACGCGCGGCTGTTCACCGCGGACGCCCAAGTGGAGTGATGACGCGACCAGCCGGCCCGGCTTCGGCCACGCGGTCGCATCCAGTCGCTTGTCGAGTTCGCGGATGATGTCGTTGCGTTTGAGCGACACCGAGCGGAGCGAATCATCGGCCGACGCGAGCAGTCCCTCGATCGGCACGTTCGCGCCGGGCGAGGCCATCACCAACACGCGCCGTCCCGATGATGCCGCCTCATTCGCCGCACTCCAGACCGCGTCGAGACGCGCCGGGTCGATTCCTTCGCCGTACAGAATCAGGCCCTTCGTCAGCGCGGCACACTGCGGATCGTCGGCCAACCGGCACGGGATGCGATACCGTTCGAAGACGTCCGCCGTCCGCTGAGCCGGATCAAACAACACGATGTCGAGCGACTTCAGCCACTCGCCGCGCAGGGCGGTCGCGTCGGGTGAACAGATCGACAACGCGACGTTCGACTCGACCGGCTCAAACTTCGGCGCTCCCTTCTGGGGATGCACGGCCAGTCGCAGCGTGGCGGGGACGATCAACCCCGGCTTCACGTCCGGCAGGTCCACGTCCCACGAGACCTCGACCGCGCGAGCTGCATCCAGCGTGACAGCCTTCTCACCCCGCGCGACGACACCTCCCGACACAACCACCGACCACGACAACGTTGCGTCACCCGCCTGTTTCGACGAGACCTCACACGTCATCGCAATCGACTTGCCGGCGAACAAGTTCGTCCAAGAGTCAACCCGCCGCACACTGACAGTCGGCTCGGCCGCCGGCATCAAGCTGCCAAGACTCGCCCAACAGACGATGACCTCAATTAATCGGTGGACTCGCATGATGACGCTCACTGTTCGATGCACGACTTGAGTTGGATTGTTGTTCACGAAACAGATCTGTCGGCTGACAGCCGTTCAGCCGTTCAGCCGACAGCCGACAGCCGACAGCAGTTCTTCGTTGATCATTACATCACACGTTCGGCTGCTCCACGCGGTCCCGTCGACGGAGCGACGGGACTACAGTAGTCCCGCGTGCGGCATCCAGACTTGCTGAATCACCTGAATCACCTGAATCGACCGGCCGTCGGCGGTTCGCTCGGCGACAACACGGCTCTCTCCGGGTGAGACCTCCGCGTCCACCGAGCCGCTGATCTCGGGATGATCTGGCCAGTTCAGCCAGTGGCTCGCCACGAGTCGTCCGTCGGGGAGAGACTGCACCCAGATGGTGCCGCCCGAGTGCGACTTGTGCGAGACGAAATCGACCGACTCGCCCAGCGGACAGACAACGCGCCCGGTCCAGATGGCCGACCATTCGCCCGACTGCGTGTCGCGCACGCGGACCGTCAGCAGGACGTACGCACGATCATGTTCCACAATCGTCGCGGCTCCTTCGTCCACGCCGAGCAGCAACTCACCGTCCAGATCGCAGAGCCAGTTCAACTGCGGACCAAACACGTCGGCCGTGCGGTTCCACAACTCGGACAGCCCGGCCTGCGAGGCACTGCCTGTATTGTCGGCTGTATTGATGTCCGTATTGACGTTCGTATTGACGTTCGTATTGACGTTCGTATTGACTTTCGTATTAAGGCCCGCCGTCGGCACGGCCGATCGGGGCGACAACGGGATGGCCAGTGAGACCGCCAGCAGGATCACGGCCACCGCGCACGCCGCCAGCGCGAACCGAGCCCCTCGTGAAGAAGTGGCCACCGACCGGGGTTGGGGGGCTGCGGCCAGTATCGCCGTCAGTAGGACGGACCCGTGCGAGGCATCGGCTTCGCACTCACCGGCCCATGTTCGCAGCAGGCCATCCAGCTTCGCATCGACCGTGTCGTGCTGTTCGTTCATTCGATCAACCCCTTCAATTCCTCGCGCAGCAACCGCCGCGCTTCGTGGACCCGCCAATACATCGTCCCGATCGGACAGCCCTCGATCTCGGCCGCCTCACCCGCCGACAGACCCTGCATCACCGTCAGCACCACCGCCGACCGCAGCGGCAGCGACAATTTCTCGAGTGCCTGCCGAACGCGGTCGCGCTGCTCGCTGCGGATCAGTTCAACTTCTGGAGCCGCCGAGTCACCATTGGAGTCCCGCACCGCGCGGTCCGACTCACTTCGTCGACTTCTCGTCCGTCGAACCGCCTGCCGCGCGGCGTTCACGGCGATCCGGTGCAGCCACGTTGCAAACGCCGCCTCACCGCGAAAGCCGTCCAGATTCCGGAGCACGCTGACAAACACCTCCTGCGTCAACTCATCCGCGTCGTCCCGATCCAACACCAACTGAAGCAACAGGCTCCTGACCTGCCCCAGATGCCGCGCGACAAGCACCCCCGCCGCCGAGCCGTCCCCCCGCCGATGAGCCTCGATCAACTCGGCGTCTGTCCGATTCAAGGGGCTGACTTTCTCTGAAGCATCACGACGGAGCCGAAAGTTGGATGCACGGGCCGCGAATTCCTTGGGTCGATCGTACCGGAATTGTGCCGTTTTCTACCCTGCCTGCCTGGCCGCGAGTCCACGCTGCCTCGGCTCGAAATACTTAGTTCGCCTCAAGCGGGTCGCTTTGATGTGTAACCGCCGTAGCATGGACGCCTCGTCCGTGCGCGCCATGCCCACAGATGGTCACGTCTTGCCGCACGGACGAGGAGTCCATGCTACGGTTTGCGATCGCCACATCCCGGCTGTGATTCATGCGCCGGCCCAAAGATCGGCGCATCAATTAACGTCGTCTTTCGCTCGGCGAAAGAACGTCCTTTCGCGGAGCGAAAGGCGACAATGCGGCAGTAATTCCTTCGGCGATCCTTACCCTTGAGCGTGTTGGGATCAACCGACCGAACTGCCGGGACGCGGTCAACGTTCCGACCCGGCCGGAAGTGGCGCGGTCCAAGTGTTGGCGGTGAGTGGCCGCGGGTTGTTCAGGCCGCCGCCGGTGACCACGAGGCGTCCGGCGATGATCGCGACGGCCGGGGCGAGCAGTTTCTCGGGCAGCGCTCCGACGACGCGCCAGGCATCCGCCTTCGGATCGTACTCCAGGATGTCGCCCACCACGTTGCGCGGCGGTTGTGAACTGTTGCAGCGTCCGCCCACGATCACGATCCGGTTGCGATGGACGAGGGTGCTCGATTCGAAATGGCTGCGACCGTCGGGAAGACTGGCGATCTCGGTCCATTTCTTGGTGGCGGGATCAAACCGGTGGCAGGAGCTCACATCGATCTGCGTTTTGTCGTGGCCGTGATCGCCCCCCAGCGCATACATCTTTCCGTCGAGCACCACGGAACTCACATGCCCGCGCGGGTCGGGCAAGTCCGCTTCGCGCTGCCAGGCCGTCCCTCCATCGAGCGGCAAACTCCAGTGATCGCCGGCATCGGTCTGACGATCGGCTTTGTAGCCGCCGAAGTAATGGAGATTGCGCCCGACAACCGCCAAGCCGCCTCCCGCGCGCGGTTCCGGCAACGGCGGCCCGGCGGCCCACGTGTCCGTCGCGGCGTCATACTTCCACACTTCACTGGTGACTGGTCCGGGATGCTTCCCCTTGAAGCCACCGGCGAACCAAATGGTCGGTCCGTCCAGGGCCGGATTGAGATGCGTCAGCCGCGTCGGCATGTCCTTCAGCCGCGTCCACGAGTCGCTCGCCGGATCGTAGACGTCGACCTGATGGGAAGCCTGCAAGTCCTCGGTGAACCCGCCAAACAAGTGGAGCTTCCCATTCACGACAGCCGCGGGCGACTCAACGCGCGCGAACGGAGACGGTGCCCCCTTCTTCCACTCCAGAGTCGGCCAGGCGGGACTCGAAGCAGATTTGGGAGCGTCTGCCTTGCCGCGCACTCCCACGTCCGCCGGTTCGTCGGCGTGACCGATCGCGGAGATGTTCAACGCGGCGAAGACGATCATCGTGCGAGACGTGTTGTGCATGTTGGCAAACTCTCTGGGGAAGGAAGAGGGGCGATGTGCCAGTCGGGGCGATTGTCACCACCGGCACCCGGTCGGGCAATCGACTTTGTGATTCGGGACATTGAGCCGGCTCAAACTCGGAGGCACAGCGGGGTGCCACGATCAGCGAGTCCTTCGAGTCCGGAATCCGACTCTTTGGGTCGTGTTCGTGACTCACTTTGATCAGCCGGAACGCGCCGGCGACCGGTTCGGTTGGCCGCCGCCACGACCTTGTCCGTTGCAACCGGAGCGTTCTGCGAAGATCATCAGACGCAGAACGACGGGCGTTTCCGAAAGGGACCATGCATGCACGACTTCGCCGCCGAACAGCGCCGCTTGCAAGAGATCACGCGACGGCATTTCTTCAACGATTGCCGCGTCGGGCTGGGGACGATGGCGCTGGGATCGCTGCTGGCCGATGGCCGCACGGCATCCGCCGATGTCCAACCTCCGGGCTTCAATCCCGGCAGCCGGGGATTGCACCATGATCCCAAGGCGAAGGCGGTGATCTTCCTGTTCATGGCGGGCGGGCCGAGTCAACTCGAACTGTTCGACGACAAGCCCAAGCTGCGTGAGTTGCATGGGCAGGTGATTCCCGAGTCGTACGTCAAAGGCAAACGGTTCGCCTTCATCAAGGCCGACGCCAAGCTGCTCGGGTCCGTCCGCAAGTTTCATCGGTACGGGGAATCGGGCGCGGAAATCAGCGAGCTGCTGCCTCACCTGGCCGGCGTGGCCGACGACGTCTGCTTCGTGAAGTCGATGGCCACCGACGTGTTCAACCACGGCCCCGCCAAGCTGTTCGTCAACACGGGCTCGCCCCAGTTCATGGGCCGGCCGAGCATGGGGGCGTGGGTCACCTACGGCTTGGGGAGCGAATCGCGCAATCTGCCCGGCTTCGTCGTTCTGCAATCGGGACCGCGTGGTCCGCGCGGTGGGGCTCCGCTGTGGGCCAGCGGATTCCTGCCCACCAACTTTCAGGGCGTTCCCCTGCGGTCGGGCAAGGAACCGATCCTGAACTTGGAAAACCCCGCGGGAATCAGCCCTGATCATCAGCGCGAATTCGTCTCGACCGTGAACGATCTGAACGCCCTCCGCCAGGAGGCGACGGCCGACCCCGAGATCGCGACGCGCATCGCGTCGTACGAAATGGCCTACCGGATGCAGACCAGCGCCCCGGAACTGATGGATCTGCGCGGTGAAACGAAGGAGACGCTGGAACTGTACGGTGCCGAACCGGGCAAGCATTCGTTCGCCAACAACTGCCTGCTGGCCCGGCGTCTGGTGGAGCGGGGCGTGCGGTTCGTCCAACTCTATCACACCGACTGGGATCATCACGGCAACGCCGGCACCGACCTGGCGAAGTCACTCGATGACCGCTGCCGCGAGACCGATCGCGGCTGCGCGGCCCTGATCGCCGATCTGAAACGCCGCGGCCTGCTGGACCAGACGATCGTCGTCTGGGGGGGTGAGTTCGGCCGGACTCCGCAGGGCGAGGACCGTGAAACGCTCCCCGGCCGCGACCACCACATCGAGGCGTACACCATGTGGATGTCCGGCGGCGGCCTGAAGACGGGACAGACGATCGGGTCCACCGACGAGATCGGCTACTACACGACCGCCGACCGGGTCCACGTGCATGACCTGCAGGCAACGCTGCTGCATCTGCTGGGGATCGACCACCTGAAACTGACGTACAAATTCCTCGGCCGCAACTTCCGCCTGACAGACGTGCATGGCAACGTCGTCAGCAAGTTGCTGGCGTAAACCAATCCGACGAGGCGCAACATGTCCCTGCGATTTCTTGGCTTCATGATGCTGATCGGTTTGCTGGTTTGCCGCGGGGCCTGCCGCGCGGGCGAGTACAACGAAGTCCTGAACATCGGCGATGCGGCCCCTTCGTGGACCGATCTGCCCGGAACGGACGGCAAGAAGCATTCACTGTCCGATTACAAGAACCGCGACATCGTGGTGTTGGTCTTCACCTGCGCCTCGTGCCCGACCGCGGTGGACTACGAAGATCGGATCAACGACCTGGCCAAACGCTACGGCGGCGAAAAGGGGAAGGTGTCGGTGGTCGCAGTTTGTGTGAACCGCGTGAAGGGGGACACGCTGGAGGATCTGACGGAACGAGCCAAGCAGCGAGAATTCGCATTCGACTATCTGCACGATGAATCACAAAAGATCGCCAAGGACTACGGCGCGATCTTTACCCCGGAGTTCTACGTGCTCAACCGGGATCGCAAGCTGGTCTACATGGGTGCCCTGGACGATCGCTCGGACGCGGCCAAGGTGACGAAGAAGTACGTCGAAGACGCGATCACCGCGACGCTGAAGGGCGAATCACCCGCGGTCAAAGAAACGATCGGCCGCGGCTGCCGTGTCCGCTACGCGCGCGAACGGAAGTGAATGCACGCGAGCCGCGTCCCCCCACGTTTTTCAACCGGCTGCCAACGTGCCGGGGCCTTCCCGTTGGTCAGACCCCGCCGCAACGCCTCACGGCCCAACCGGTCGAGTGACGGTGACGGTGTTGCTTCCCTTTTCGTTGCCGGCTGAGGTGATGACGTAGACCTTGAAGCTGGCGACGTTGCCGGGGTTTGACAGGCCGGTGTTGCTGACGAACTCGCGCGGGGCGGAGGGATCGAGGCTGCCGATCACAAGGCTTCCGAGACGTCCGCCGAACACACCATCACGAACGACGGCGCGGTCGGCATCAAGTTCAGCCAATCCACCGGCACGGCGTTCGTCGTCGGCACCCGCTGATCTCCGAGGGTGAATCCATTGCCCCACCGTTCGTCTTGACCTCAGTGCCGTCCCCGTTGGCCATGCCTGCCATGCCTGTCGCCTCCGCATGCAAGGATCTCGTGATAGGCGGCACGCAAGACGATCCGAGTTGGGCCGCGTGCAGCCTCTCACGCTGCTGACATCCGGGATTCTCGCAACGGAACTGATTGACAACCTGCATTTTTCAGGGCAATCTGTGCCCCCGCAGCCTTGAGCGGCATTCCGAACCAGCCCGCGTAACGCTGCACGCTGCTCAATACAACTGTTCGGCAAGAACGAAACCGGCCGGTTGAACGTCTTACTTGTAGTGAACTGTAGTCAATCCCCGCCGTACCCTTTGAGGAACACGCAAATGACTCGGATGGTATTACTACTTGCGGTGTCACTCGCCTTCAGCACCTCTGCCCAAACAGCCCGAACAGCGGACAAGCCGAAGGAACCGTTAGTGGCCCTGGAGAAGAAGCTGCACGGGGCCTGGGAAGCCGACGACATGGTTTGCGTCGGGGATCTCACCCTCCGGGCGGACGGCACCTTCGAGCGACAGCACTACTCGCCAGGGAACAATAAACTCACTGGCACTTGGGAAGTGCGGTGGAATGCGCTGCCGCCGACATTGGTCCTGGCCTGCAAGACTTCGAACGACCCGGATTTTGTCGGCAAGACCTGGGAATTCAAACTCACTCAACTGGATGACGAGACCCTCGTTTGCCAGTTTCCGGGCGGAGGCACGCACCGCTACAAGCGAGTGAAAAAGTGAGCGTGCGATCCGTCTTACTTTTCTTCGGGATGTCAGCGTGGCCGTCCAATTCGGCCGAACCAGACGCTGCAGCAGACGGCGGGGCATGAATCGCTTCTGGGACTTGATGGCTCTCCTGTGCCCCGCCGCTGCTGAGCTTGGTCGTTGGGCGATCAACCACAGTACCGGCATGAACAGCACGTTGTTCGCGTCACCGATGCGTCCTCGCCGTTCGATCCCGTGTCCCGTGATTGCACGGCAACACCATCGATCCGCGCATTCAGTTCTTGCTCGTCAGACGGGCATGGCATAGGATCGGCCGATGGAATTCGAGTGGGATCCTGACAAGGCCGATCGCAATTGGCAGAAGCACGGCGTTTCGTTTCACGAAGCGGCAACCGTCTTTGATGACTCGTTGGCAATCACATACTCTGATCCAGAACACTCCGAGGAAGAAGATCGGTTTCTGACTTTTGGTCATTCAGGAAACGGTCAGTTCTTGGTTGTCTCGCATACGGATCGCGAGGACCGAACTCGCATCATCAGTGCTCGGCAGGGAACTCGCAAAGAGAGGAAATCCTATGAAAACAACTGACGATTTCACCGACAACGACGATGATGTGCTTCCTGAATATGATCTTTCCAAGCTCCAAGGAGGCGTCCGCGGCAAATATCTGCAACGCTTCCGTGCCGGAACCAATCTGGCGCTGCTGGCTCCGGACATTCGAGCGGCTTTTCCAACGGACGAATCCGTGAATCAAGCGCTGCGTTCGTTGATTCAAAGCACGCATCCCGCTTAGGACCGTTCGGGAATGAACTGTCGCATTGTCGCTGATCGCTCCGCGATCAGAACGTTGGATCGCGGAGCGATCCACGACAATAATTTCTCGAACGGTCCTTACCTTGGACGTTCGGCGGCGGAGGGCTGCCAGAAAGGAGACGCTGATGTCGGAGAAGAAAGCTCCGGGCAAACTCGCCCACGCGAAGGGGACGCAGAAGTCCGCCAAGAGCAGCACCAAGCAGGCCGCGAAGAAGGCGGCCCCGCGCCCCGCCGCGCGCGCGGACAAGGCGGACGGGGAAAGCGCGGTGCTCGCGATGATCGCCGCGATGCCGGAACCGGATCGCGTCCTGGGCGAGCGGCTCCATGCGATCATCAAAACCAGCGCGCCGGCCCTCTCGCCGAGACTCTGGTACGGGATGCCCGCGTATGCCAAGGACGGCAAGGTCGTCTGTTTCTTCCAAAGCGCGCAGAAGTTCAACACGAGGTACGCGACGCTCGGCTTCATGCACGAGGCGAACCTCGACGATGGCGCCATGTGGCCGACCGCCTTCGCGCTGAAGGAGTTGACTGCCGCCGAAGAGGCCAGGATCGGCGTGCTCGTGAAGAAAGCGGTGCGCTGAGGCGGGTGTCCTTCCGACTCG
>JAYTIB010000258.1:0-2052 GCA_043732205.1 Schlesneria sp.
ACGGCGGGGGAAGACACTGGCCGATCTGTCGCACAACATCGTCCACGGCAACAGCCTCGTGACCGATCCGAATGTCCATCCGCGCGCAATGACATGGGAGACGACGTTTCCGGGCATCTTCAACCGGCCCGAGCGGGGCTTCGACTGCGTGATCGGCAATCCGCCGTGGGAGCGGATGAAACTGCAGGAGCGCGAGTTCTTTTCGTTCTCGGCTCCCGAGATCGCCGGTGCGGTGAGCGCGGCTCAGCGGCGAAAGTTGATCACCGGACTCGAAGCACAGAATCCCGAACTGTACGCCAGCTACGTCCAAGCGCAGAGCGAGACTGATGCCGCGCTAAACCACGTCCGTACGTGCGGCCGTTTCCCGCTGACAGGTAAGGGAGACATCAACACCTACACCGTCTTCGCTGAGTTAGCCCGCACGCTCGTCGCCCCGCATGGCTGTGTCGGCGTGTTGGTTCCTTCCGGCATCGCGACGGATGCCACGACCAAGGAGTTCTTCAGTGAACTCATGCAGTCGCAGTCGCTCATCAGTCTCTTCGACTTCGAGAACCGACGGAAGATCTTTGCCGACGTGGATGGTCGCTTCAAGTTTTGCACGCTGTTCTTCGGCGGTGCGGAGCAGAAGCACGAAGATGTGGACTTCGCATTCTTCCTCCATGCGATGGACGACTTGGAGGAGCAGGACCGGCGGATCGCGCTGTCGGCGGCTGACCTCAAGCTGCTGAACCCGAACACGCGGACCTGCCCAATCTTTCGCTCACGTCGCGACGCCGCGCTGACCAAGGCGATCTACCGCCGCGTCACGATCCTGATCGACGAGAACCGCAAACAGGGAGGCAACCCGTGGGGCATCAAGTTCACGCGAATGTTCGACCAGACGAACGACGCCGAGTTGTTTCATTCCCCCGAGCAACTCAAGGAACAGGGCTTCAAGCTGCACGGCAATCGCTGGACGAAGAGCAAGCGAACAATGCTGCCGCTCTACGAAGCGAAGATGATCCAAATCTACGACCACCGCGCCGCCAGCGTCATCATCGAGGCAGGCAACTGGGTCCGGCAGGGCCAGACCGAACCCACGACGCTCGTCGCACACCAGAATCCTGAGTTCGTCGTCCAGCCGCGGTGGTGGGTTGAAAATGATGCCGTCACCGCTGTGCTTGGCGACCGCGTCCGACCGGCCTATCTGTGTTACAAGGACGTGACCAGCGCCACCAACCAACGAACCATGATCGCGGCGCTAATTCCTCACGTCGCGCTGGTCAACTCCGCGCCGCTCGTCACCGTGGGAGACGACATCAGTCCGCGCTTGCAGTGCTGCCTGCTGGCAAATCTCAACAGCTTCGCCCTCGACTTCGTGGCACGCCAAAAAGTGGGGGGCGTCCACCTGAACTACTTCATCGTCAACCAACTCCCCGTGTTTGCACCGGAGCGCTACTCGGACAAATGTCCGTGGGACAAGCGGCAGACGTTGGAGCGTTGGGTTTCGGAGCGGGTGCTCAAGCTGTCCTGCACGGCCGAGGACATGCAGCCGCTGGCCGAGGCCGCCGAGTTCGATCCCCCCGTCCATCCGTGGAAGCCCGAAGTACGAGCGAGGCTGCTGGCGGAACTCGATGCCGCCTACTTCCTGCTCTACGGCCTCAAACGCGACGATGTCGAATACATCCTTGGCACCTTCACCGGAACCAGCCAGCCCGACGAATCGACCGGCCAACTCGTCAGGACCGACGCCGCGATCCTCGAAACCTACGACCGTTTGTCCGAGCGAATGAACTCGACCCGCGTCAGTGAAGATTGAAATCGAGGGAATGTGCAGACGACCAATCTCAGGTGAAGTGAATGGCTCCCCGGAGACCGGGTTCGCCGGGTGCGGGTGCCACGGTCACGGAGTCTTCGACGTGGCCGTGCGAATGAAGAAGAGACGCGGATTGTTGACGGAGCCATCACAGCCACAAGCACGGTCCTCCCGCAGACGGTGTGACCCTGGCCTCCGACAGTCGCTCACCGCAGAGCACGGTCCTGTCGAAGACTCCCTGACCGTGGCACCCCGCA
>JAYTIB010000259.1:0-5552 GCA_043732205.1 Schlesneria sp.
TGCCGGTTGTTGATGGCGGCGCTGGGCTTTTCCGTCGTGTGCAACATCAGCCTGTTCAGCGCTTATCGCGAGTACTTCGCCAGCACTGAACCGCCACAAGAGCGATTCCATTCCGGCAGTGAGACGGCGGGCGACAAGATCGCCGTGCTGTCTGTCGACGGGACGATCATGCCCCCCTACACCGAGCGGTTGCTCAAGCAGATCGAGCACGTCGGGAAAGATGACAAGGTCAAGGGGATCCTGCTGGTTGTCGACAGCCCCGGCGGGCTGGTCGCCGACAGCCATGAGATCTATCACCGGCTGAAGCAGCTTGAAGTCGAAAAGAAGAAGCCGATCTTCGTGCAGATGAAGCGCATGGCGGCATCCGGCGGATATTACATTTCGATGGGTGCCGGACCGCAGGGACGGATCTTCGCCGAACCGACCACGTGGACGGGGTCGATCGGTGTGATCATCCCCCGTTACAACGCCAGCCAGTTGGCGGACAAGATCGGCATCTCATCCGAGCCGCTGAAAACCGGCGAGTTCAAAGACGCACTCAATCCGTTTCGTCCAATGACTGACAATGAACGCAAGCTGTGGGCGGACATTCTCGACCAGTCGTTTCAGAAGTTCATCAAGGTCATCGACGAGAACCGCGACGGCCTCGACGCGGATGCCGTGAAGGCGCTGGCCACCGGCCAAATCTACACCGCCGACGATGCCGTCAAGAATAAGCTGGTCGACGAGATCGGCTACGAGGAAGACGCCTTGAAGGCGCTGCAGGCCAAGCTGGGACTCACGTCGGTGCGGGTCGTCCGGTATCAGTCGCCCAAGACGCTGGCCGAGCAACTGCTCGGCATGCAGGCCAAGCCGGCGGTTGATCCGTGGAAGGTGATCATCGAGTCCAGCGTGCCGCGGGCGATGTATCTCTGTTCGTGGTGGCCGGCGCTGCCGGAATAGAAAACCGTGGAACCATCGCGACCGACCGCGTCGCGATCATGATTTCGGACAGCAAAGAAAGCGGCCCGGAAGCAGGATGCTTCCGGGCCGCTTGTTTTCACTCGATTCAAATCAGGCAAACCGTCGGACTACTTGGCCGCCTTCTTGACTTCGAAGCCGCCCTTGGTGAAGGCGGCATCGCTGAAGACCAGTTCGGCTTGGGCATCACCCTTGGATTCGGCAACCTTCCCCTTGCAGTTGTTGCAGCAGAAGGTGACCTTCGCGCCGCCGACGTCGAGGCTGGCATCCGGATTCAACTTGGCACCCGTCAGCGGGCACTTGGCCTGGGTGGTCTGTCCGGTCGCGACCAACTGCTGATTGGCCTTCGTGGCGAACTTGGCCGTGTCTTTGGCGAATGCCTTCGGACAGTTTTCGCAGCAGAAGTAGACCTTGCCACCCTTGTAGTCCACCGTCTTGTCCTGCAGCGCCGGTTTGCCGGAAACCGGGCACGTGGCCTTGAACTCCTTCGCCTTTTCTTCAGCGGCATACGCCACCAGGCCAATGGCCAACACCGCGGAACAGACAATACTCAACTTGGAAATCGACATGGGAAATCCCCTTCATGTTGGGCAGCATCTTTCGTGCTGCCGAGGTGAGAAACACAGACACAGAAACAGACGAGCCGGAAGACTCGTCCAGCGAATGCAAAGACAGAAACTGGATCAAGCGCGTCACATGACTCTGGGAGTCGGGCGGCAGGTCCAATCGCCAATCACGCCAGCCAGCGGCACAGTTGGGCGCAGCGCTCCAACGGGCTCGGTGGATCGCCCGGATCGTTGCGAGGCAACGACGCCACGTTCGATGGCAGATCATTTCCGAGCATTGCCGCGATCCATCCCGGAATCGCCATCGGGACGATTTGACTGGTCAGTTCTGAAGAACGAACTGATCCCGTCACGGCAACCGCTTCGACCGATGTCCGGCAGCGGCAGGGAGAGACCGGGTGGCAATCGGGCCGCTCTGAAGCCGCGGATTTCACCACCAACGCGCGCTTCGCACAGCAGGCCTTTTGGGGCTTGGTCTCAGCGGCGGAATCAACCTTTGACTGGCAGCAGGCCGCGAGATTTCTGGCGATCGCCCGGCGCGAGCAGCAACAATTGCCGCACAGCCACGACGGACACAGCATCGTGACCGCGAGCAGCAAGCCGATCAGCCGGTTGGCAAGTACGCCGGATTGCATGAGGGGTTGCCGGGGAAGATTTGTGAAACGGGGAACAAATCAGAGGCGGATGATACCAGAACTCTCAATCGTGTGAAGCCTGTTGCGGTATCGGCAGTTTGTTGTCGCGCAATTTAACCCCGGCGAGAAACTTCTGCACGGCGTCCATCACCAGCGCAACATCCGGTCCGTAGACATCGTTGTGGTTGGTGTTGGGGAGCAAGACCAGTTGTTTCTCGACGCCCGCCGATGATTTTTCCGGAGCGGCTTGGAACAGCTTCTGGCCAAGCGGCAGGGGGACGACGACATCGCACTCGCCGTGCAGATGCAGGATCGGGCACTTCACACGGGTGATGTGCCGGTCGGATTCGAAGCGGTCGATCAACAGCAGGCCGACCGGCAGGATCGGAAAATGATAATGACCGGCGGCGACCAGCGAATTGAATGATGATTGCAAGATCAAGCCGCCCGGTTCGATCCCCTCCGCACACAAATCACCGGCCAGTCGGGTCGCCACGCCGCCACCCAGGGATTCGCCATACAGCACGATGCGGCACGGAGGAACCCCGAGTTCTTCCGTAGCGTATTTCCAGATCGCTTTGGCATCGCGGGCCAATTGGGCTTCGATCGGCGTTCCGTGATTGTCGCCGTACCCGCGGTGGTCGAAGATCATCGCGTCGGCACCGAGAGACCCGAGCGCGTGCAGCAAGTCCTCGCGCATGGCCCGATGTCCGCCGTTGCCGGGAAACACAATCACCAACGGACGTGCTTGAGCCAGCAGTGACGCAACGTCGGGTGCGTCGGGCGAACGACGCGCGCCGGCCAATGCAAGCCAGCCGTGCAGCGCGAGATTATCGTGCGAAGTCACCCGGACATCCGCGACCGCCTGCGGCAGCACCGATGTCGCGGCCTGAAGTTTGTCGCTCTTCGTCGGATGATAGATCAGCGACCGCTGAAACCAGGCAAGCATGATGAGTAGCACCAGAACGGAGATCAGCACCAAAACCAGGAATCGCCGGGCCTTTTCGACCAAGGTTCGCCGCCGCGGTTGGAAGCGGGAGTTCGCGATCGCGGGTTCATTGGCCACGTTGGATACGCCTTCATTTCGCCGGGTAAGCGGCTGTGCATTTTCTATTTGCAAGAGTTGGCGTCGGAGTTCAAGTAACCCGAAGCGTGAGCGAGGGCGGAAGCGCCGCGGTCTTGTCGATTTCGGATCACCGTCGCCCGGCGCGTCTGCCCTCGCTCACGCTTCGGGTTACTTTCAGATCTCTCGGAACTTGATCCTGCACAGCCCCTTACTCTCCCCCGCGCGAGGTTTACGTCCGCAGCGCGACATCGCAACTGGCGACGAGATCAACTCCGAGCGGTTTGTATTTCAGGGTCAGCTTGTCGGCGAAGAGCTCGACCAGCGTGAAGCCGCTGCGGTACTCGTCGAGCTTGAAACCGGGGGCGTCCTTCAAGCCCCGGTCCCGGTTGTATGAGACCGAGGGGAGCACGACCTCGACCACTCCACGGGGCTCCCCGCCGTTGCGGGAGACAGCGACCGTGTCGGTCCAGCCGCGCAGGCCGCAGTGAAAGTGGCCGCCGAACAGCGCCACGACATGGCGGTGGGTTTCGAGCAGTTTGCGGAACGCCTCGCGGCCTTCCTTGATGTACCAGCCGACGTCGGGGTGCCTGTTGTCGTGATGGATCACATGCGCGATCAGGATCACGCGCTGGTGAAGTGTTGCCGCCTGCCGCATCTCACCGTCGAGCCACTTCAATTGTTCGGGGGTGACGACACCCATGTGGCCGGGGTTCACTTCGGCGTTGCGGAAGCAGACGAAGCGATGGTCCCCGAGGCTGAACGAGTAATCGGTCTCCTTCCGCAGATGCTTGAGAAACAAGGCGTCCGGGTCGTGGTTGCCCGGCACCGAGAAGTGGTCGCGTGTGAGTTGCTTCGCGAGTTCGAGCCACTCGGGATAACGACGCTCGTTGTCGGGAAGCTCGCCCGCGTTGACGAGGTCTCCGCAAAAGATCGTGCAGGCGGCGTTTGAAGCATTGATCTCTCCGACCGCTTGCCGCATCAACTCGACGTCCTTCTCCTTCGACCGCCCGAGATGCGTGTCGGAGGGAAGAGCCACGGTGAGGAGCGGCTGCGGCCCCTCGTCGGCCCCGACCCCGAACGGACTCCACAACCACGCGGCACCCGTCAGGGATGAGGCGCGGGAAACGAACGAACGACGGTCAAGGCGAGACGGCACGAACATGGATGAGCCTCCCAACCACGTGTTAATCAACGTCGCTCGGACACCTCGTCCGGGCGAACCGTAACAAGAACGGGATTCGCATGTGGTGACGCAAGCCTCAAGGCCAGGGCCATCGCCTTTTTCAACGTAGGGTGGGACCAGCTCGCTTCGAGCGCCGGCCCACCATCAGGCAAATTCGCGAATTGCTCTCCCCCCAAAGTCGGGCGGGAGAGGGGACCAGAAAGATGACCCCCAATGAACGACTGCACCCCTGTCGGCTCGGTCATCGCCGCCCGGTTGCCGGGGTACTCAACACACCGTAGGCTGACGGCCCACGGCATTCAACTGACGGACAATCAGGGTCATGGATGATGGCCAAACGGGCGGGCCAACTTCTCGAACAAGCTCGGCTTGTCTCGGTGCGATCCCGTCCGTGGATCGCCTTCAAGGCGAGGCCCGGCGCATAGGAGCGGCTTCGAAAGCACTGTCGCGATTGTCGTCTTTCGCTCCGCGAAAGAACGTCCTTTCGCGGAGCGAAAGACGACATTTGATGATGCGCCGACCCTTGCCTGTTTGCTCACGCCGTGAGTTGGTTTTGGAAACTTCTTCAACGAGGTGAATCCCAATGAGTTTGACTGCGCTCGCGCGATGGGGAACGCTCCCCGCTGCTGTTGTCATCGTCGTGTCGTGGGTGGCGACGGCTGACGCTCAAAAGTTTGACGAACAGTTTTCGCACTGGCCGGTGGAACTGAAGATCAACGGACGAATCCTCATCGACAATGACGTGCGGGATTGGGGCGACTCGCAACCGGTGCTTGATCGCATTGCCAAGAACAACTCGGTCGTGTGCTTTCGCCGCGAGTCCGCCCGGCCGATGAACCCGTTGGCGGATGCACTGAAGGTGGCAGTGGGGGAGGGCGGGAGTTTCCAGATCACTCCGTTCACCGCGCTGCCGTTGGATGAATTGAAGGCGGCCTTGGGGGCGGCCAGTGTGGTGGTCATTCAGTCCGGCGCGGACCCGACGGACGATCTCGCGTCGTTGTTGAAATTGAAGCCGCAGTTCGACGAGTTCCTCGCCAAGGGGAAGACGCTGGTGGTGGACAAGCCGGTGGCCGGGTTGCTGGGCCGGGTCGTCATGCCGAAGGTGCTGCCGGCGGGAAATGACTCGGGACTGAATCTTCTTC
>JAYTIB010000260.1:0-5548 GCA_043732205.1 Schlesneria sp.
TTCACGATCGATTCGCGCGGCCGCCTGTGGGTCGCGGAGGCTCACACCTATCCCAACCGCGCGAAGGATGGCGAGGGGAAGGACAAGATCATCATCCTCGAAGACACCGACGGCGATGGCACGTTTGAGAAGCGGAAGGTCTTCATCGAGGGACTGAATCTCGTCAGCGGACTGGAACTCGGCTTCGGCGGCGTCTGGGTCGGAGCGGCGCCGTACTTGATGTTCATCCCGGATCGCGATGGCGACGATGTGCCGGATGGGGCTGAGGGGTTAGGGCTGAGGGGCAAGGGACAAGACGAAACAAAAGCCTCCTCTCCGTCGCTTAGCCCTCAGCCCTCAGCCCTCGCCTTTCCGAAAGACATCCCACCCGGCGCGACCGTGCTGCTCGACGGCTTCGGCTGGCAGGACACGCATGAAGTGCTGAACGCCTTCATCTGGGGACCGGATGGCTGGCTGTATGGCTGTCACGGCGTGTTCACTCACTCGAAGGTTGGCAAGCCGGGGACGAAGGACGAGGACCGACAGGGCCTGAACGCGGGCGTCTGGCGTTATCACCCGACGAAGCATCTGTTCGAAGTCTTCGCGCACGGGACGAGCAACCCGTGGGGCGTCGATTTCGACGATCACGGTCAGGCGTTCATCACGGCGTGCGTCATCCCACATCTGTGGCACATGGTTCAGGGAGGCCGCTATCACCGGCAGGGGGGCCAGCACTTCAACCCGTACACGTTTGAAGACATCAAGACGATCGCCGATCACCTGCACTACGTCGGCAAGATCCAGGACCATGCCTGGTGGGGCCACGAGCCTCACGCACCGACCGACACATTGGCGGCAGGAGGCGGGCACGCTCACTGCGGCGCGATGATCTATCTCGGCGACAATTTTCCAGCTCAGTACCGCAATCAGATCTTCATGGACAACGTCCACGGCAACCGGATCAACGTCTGCCGGTTCGACCGCAACGGCTCGGGCTTCATCGGTCGCCGCGCCCCCGACTTCCTGATCGCCAACGATCACTGGTTCCGCGGCATCAATCTCAAGTACGGCCCGGACGGCTCGGTCTACCTGATCGACTGGTACGACAAAAACGCCTGCCATCGCACGAACCCCGAGATCTGGGATCGGACGAACGGGCGGATCTACAACGTGAGGCATGAGGGGGGAGGGGCGAGGGCTGAGGGGCGAGGGACGGAGAAGACGCGCGACGACCTTGCTGGCAACTCTTCCGCGCGTCGCGCAGCGACCGTGGTCCCCTCTCCCCCGTCTTCGGGGGAGAGGGCTAGGGTGAGGGGGCCGAATGGTGACGACGCGCCGTCGAATGCGAAAGCCGCCTCTCTTCCAAACGCTACCCGAATCGTGGCCCCCGCCGATGAAAGAACCCCTCACCCTAACCCTCTCCCCTCCAAGGCGAGGGGCGAGGGGACAAGAGAAAACATCGCGAAGCTGTCTGACGCCGACCTCGTTGCCAAGCATCTGCATCCGAACGACTGGCACGTCCGACTGGCTCGTCGCACGCTGCAAGAGCGGGCGGCGAACAAGACACTCGACCCGACGACATCTGGCGCGCTCGACAAGATCCTTCGCGAGAACCCCGATGTCACGCGGCAACTGCGAGCATTGTGGACGCTTCATGCTATCGGAGCACTCACTGACTCAAGACGCCTCGAACTGTTTGGCCATTCAAACGAATTTGTGCGAGCGTGGGCGATCCAGTTCGAGTTAGAAGTCCCCTTGTTGAAAAGGCCCATCGAGCAATTGTTCGAGCCAATCTTGGAACTTGAACGGCTGGCCAAGGATGATCCGTCACCCGTGGTGCGACTCTATCTTGCGTCGGCGGTGTCGCGGATGGCCTTCGGCAACTACGGCTTGGGAATTGCCAAAAATCTACTCGCACACGCTGAAGATGCCGAAGACCACAACTTGCCGCTGATGTATTGGTATGGCATCGAACCGTTCGTCGCCGCCAATCCTGTGAAGGCAATCGAGGCAGCGAAGGCTTCCAAGATCGAGAAAGTTTCGCGGTTCATCATCCGTCGTGCGGCGGCGGAGAATGATTCGATCAACGCTCCCATCGAGTGGCTTGCCTCGGCGACCGACGTGGCGACTCAGCAGATGCTGCTCGACGAGATGCGGCTCGCGCTGGAGGGGCGGGTCAACGTGCCTCAGCCTGAGGCGTGGACGCCCGCGTATGACAAGCTGCTCAAGAGCGATGATGCGGCGGTGCGCGAGAAGACCGATCAACTCGCCGTGGCCTTTGGCGACAAGCGGATTCTGCCTCGCATGAGGACCGTGCTGGCCGATGCCAAACAACCGGTCGAGCAACGAATGAAGGCTCTCGATCTGCTCGTGAAGGGTCGGGACACGGAGGCGGCTCCGGCGTTGCGAGCGGCTCTGAGCGACGCGACCTTGCGCGGCCCGGCTCTGCGCGCGCTGGCGGCCTTCGATGATGCGGCCACTTCGCCCGCGATCCTTGGGCTGTACGCGAAGCTCAACGACGCCGAGAAGCGCGACGCGATCAACACGCTCGTCGCGCGACCCGGTTCGGCGAACAAATTGTTCGATGCGATCGAGAAGGGAGATGTCCCGCGAACCGACGTGCATGCCTATCACGTCCAGCAGTTGCTCGGGTTCAAGGACGAGGCGCTCGCCAAGCGGATCACGTCGGTGTGGGGTGAGATTCGAGCGACCGCGAAGGACAAGCAGGAACTGATCGTCAAGCACAAGGCCGCGCTGACGACCGCGCGGTTGAAGTCGGCCGACCTGAGCAATGGCCGCCGCCTGTACACCAAGACCTGCTCGGCCTGTCACGTCCTGTTCGGTGAAGGGGGCAAGATTGGACCGGACATCACCGGTTCCAACCGTGCCAATCTCGATTACATCCTCGAAAACGTCCTCGACCCGTCGGCGATCGTCGGCAAGGACTATCGCATGACGAGCCTGATTCTGACGGACGGCCGGGTCGTTTCCGGCCTGATCCAAAAGGAGACCGACAGCGCGGTCACCGTCCGCACGATCAACGACACGGTCGTCGTCGCGAAGACCGACATCGAAGAACGGAAGCTCTCGGACCTGTCGTTGATGCCCGAAGGACAGCTCAACCAACTCACCCCCGACGAACAGCGCGACCTGATCGCGTACCTGGGGACTCCAAACCAAGTCTCGCTGCGCGGCCCCAAGGCCCCGATCGACGCAAAAACCGGCCACGTCCCCGGCGCGATCGAAGGCGAGACGATGAAGATCGTCGGCAAGACGGGCGGCAACGCGGTCAGCCAGGGAATGGGCGGCTTCACCAAAGACCGCTGGTCCGGCAACGACCATCTCTGGTGGACCGGTGCCGGCCCCGGAGCCAAACTCGAACTGGAACTCCCCGTCGCCGCGGAGGGAACGTACAACATCGAAGTGGTCCTCGGGATGGCCCGCGATTACGGCATCGTCCAACTGCTGCTGGACGGCGAACCACTTGGCGAGCCGGTCGACTGCTACAACGACCCGGACGTAATCACCACCGGCGTCCAGACCTTCGGCCCGCGCACGATCACCAAGGGAAACCACAAGCTCGGCTTTCAAATCGTCGGAGCAAACCCCAAGGCGGCGAAAGCGTATATGGTGGGTGTCGACTACGTGCGGCTGATCCCGCCACTCGCCAAGAACTGAGCAGGGCGGTTCGACAAGATCGCAGCCAGCATCAACCAATGGAGTCGAACCAGTCTTTCAATCGTCCTTCCAGTTGAGCGACATCTTCTTTGCAACGCGATCGGACTCGTGAGTAGTTCTGGGCGGCTTCGCGGCCGAGCGTCGTTCGCCCTTGTCCCGGCTCGTCGAGCAATCCCCGGCTGGTGGCATACGGTGTGAAATAACGCTCTTTGGGATGGGCCTCAGCGCGGACATCATTCCAAGTCCAACCTTTTGGGAGTGTGGCGATTCCCGCCAGAGCCCAGACTTCGATTTCCTGCCACGCGTTCTCAGCGAGGAACGCCCGACCGTCGCCAATCAGTTTCGTCGCCTTTGTCGTGAGATGGTCGAGCGCGGCACGGCGTCCTTCGTTCGCATCTCGATCAACCACGAGCAGAAAGACGTTTACCATCGGATACATGCCGATGACATCAGCGATCCGTTCCCACTTCAGGGCCTCAGACACTCCGCCGAGCAACGGATCTTGGCAGACCTGAATGTTGGCTTTGGGTTTCCCGGCGGCGGCAATCATCTTGGAGAGGATCGGCTTCAGCACATGCTGATCCTTGCGGAAGTCTTCCGGGATGATGAGGACGTTCATTCCTTGTTCCCCTTCGTCCCCATGAAGGCCACCGCATTTTCGAGCCACCCGCTTTCATGCAGCCGGCCAAGGTTCTGGCTTTCCAAAACCTTCTTCGCGTCGGGGATGTCCATGATGCGACAGATGCGGCCTTCCTTCTCCCCTTCCAGTCGGTAAACGACGGACGCGAACTCCCGCGACTCCTTGCTGAGGAACCCGAGCAGTTGCGGTGAGTGTGTCGTGGCCACGACCTGAATGCCCGCGTCCTTGACCCGTTGCTCGATCAGTTGCAGCAACAGGTGCAGCCGCGTGGGATGAATGCCGTTGTCGATCTCCTCGAAGAAATAGAACTTCGCGGGCTTCGGCCCAAACAGCGCCGCAATCATCGCGAGAAACCGCAGCGTCCCATCGGAGGCACTGTAGGCGGATGTTCGCTGTCCGCCCGACTCGACCAGCGTCACCAGAATCTTCCCCGTCTGATCGGAGACAAAGTCGAAGTCATGGACGTCGAGCGGGGTCAGTTGTCTCACCCATTCGAGGATCGCAGCCTTCTTCGTCTTGTCACCGCAGATCGCCAAAAGAACGGACGACAAGTTCTCACCGCGATCTCCCAGATTGTCTTGGCCTGGTAACGACGGCAGTCTCATCGCATCCGGTACCAGGTCGAGAAAACGCATTGCTTTAAGACTTAGTTGAACAACCATGGACTGAAGCGCTGTGTTAGCAAGCGAAAGGCGGGAATACGCAGTCGCATCCGACTCCGAGTTTTGCGTGCCGGCCGCTGCCTGTGCGGTCAAATACTGGTGAAAGGCAAGTTCCGAGATTTGAGTCAGGATCGGCTGTGATGCGGAGAACTGGAGTTTCTTTCCCTCCTTGCGATTGTTACCACCTCGGGGAAGGCGGACGAAACGAAAGTTGCGTCCCTTCTGTTCAACCTGGCCTTCGAGGTGTGTGCTGTAGCACATCGTTGTTTTGTCGGCGCGAAGCGATTCTTTGGACACGACTGGTGTCTCCTTCCCTGTTCCAACATCAACGGTGATCGAGTGCCAGCAGTCGGCTGGAAGACCTGAAAGCGAAGTGCTTACTGTGAAGTCGCTATTGCCGCAGAACGCGGCCTCTTTCGTTCCTCCGCGAATCCCCTTCCACTGCGGGCTGCCTTCAGCCCATTTCCCACCAATAATCTCCGCCAGCGAAAAGCCGTGCGACATGCCGTGGACGAATCGAAACGCATCTCGCAGATTGCTCTTCCCGGCCGCATTGGTGCCAACCAATACCGTCAGCCCGCCGAGCTTC
>JAYTIB010000261.1:0-14237 GCA_043732205.1 Schlesneria sp.
GACGCGCAGCCGAGCGATCCGAACAGTTTGCGGCCCTGTTCCACCAGCGAGGGATTGATCGAGAAGCCCGGCCCGTTGGCAACGGGCTCGGGATCTTTCGCGGCGATCGAAATGAAGCTCGCGATCGACTGCTGCTTGATCCCCACGCCCGAGATCTCCAAGTCGAGCGTCCATTCACCGCCCCCTTGGTAGTAGTCGACGATGATCGGATGGAAACCGACATCCAACACCTGCTTGCCAGACTTCACCGTGTGGGGATGAGTGCCGCCGTTGTCGACCACCACGTCACCGGCGATCGTCAGCCGGCTGCCGTCGTCCGAACCGAGATAAAACTGGTACTGGCCCGGCTTGGTGATCTTCAGAAACGTGCTAAACCGAATCCCGAAATTGCCGTCCCGGCCCGCGACGGTCAGATCGAAACCCGCGCACTCACCGGTCGACTTGGGAGTCAGCTTGGCGAAATCCGGAACCTCGTTCCAGCTTCCTTCAAACGCGGCGTACTTCACATTCGTGACCAGGACCACGTCCTTCACGAAGTGCTGCGCGATGTCGCGGTACTCTTCGTCCTTCAGGCCGAGGGCCGGCATGCGTCCGGACGGACGGACCTTCAGCGGATCCTTCAGGAACGCCATCAGGCTGGGGACGGAATACTTCTTGCCGATATCCGGCAGCGGCACGGATGTCGCCAAGTCAGCCATCTTGCCGTCCAGCGACTGATGGCAGGCGACACAGCCCACCTTCTGAAACAGGGCCTCACCCTTCTTCGCCGAATTCTTGTCCGGATGAGCATCCGTGACAGTCCCGGTCGAGGCCAGAAAATGAACCAGCGCTTCGACACTGGCGGCGCGATCGGCATCCGGTAGTGAGACGATCATGTCGGGCATCGTCGTTCCCGGCTTCGTGACGTGCGGCTTGCCGATGAAATCGCGCAACCAATCGACGCGGGCCCGGCTGCCGATGTCGTCCAAGATCGGCGCCTGCTTGGGACTGATGACGTTTTTGAGATCGCCCGTCGCAGCGTGACAGGAAGTGCAGTTCAGTTCGCCGAGCAGCAATCGCCCGCCCATCACGGGATCAAGCTTCGGAGCGTCCTCATCATCGGGATCGGGGGCGGTCGCATAGAACCGTTCAAAACCTGGCACACGCGGATGAACTGACGGTGCCTGAGCCCACGCCGCTCGGCCTTGTGCCAGACACAAACAGGCGAGCGCACAACCGAAACACAATCGCAACAACATCCGCAGGCTCCCGTCGATTTCAAGAATCGTCTGATCGTCTTGAGGTTCAGACCAACGCATCGGCGTCGGATGATAACGGGGGATGGGGCGACTGTCAGCCGTCGGGGCGTGATCGCAAAAAGACCGTTGGCCATCCCTCTGACAATGGAGAAGCCCGCCCGCCCGCCGCTACAAATCTGCGGCGATGCCACTATGCGGCGCGATTGGTGGCTGTGGCTTGGGCGATGAAACCGATCCGGTCGGTGTGTCCTTCGTCCAGTGGACCGCTGCGGCGGACGGAGAGCCGGGTGCCGAACGGAAAAACGGCGGCGATGCGGATTTCGAGTCCGAACCCATCCAGATCCTCGGTCTCGATCTCGGGCGAACCGGCCAACGGCGGACAGAACGCCACGTGAACAACGGTCTCACGCTGACCGGGCGCAAATTCGACACGAACCCAGCCCTCGATCTGTTCGCCATCGGTGGTCAGACGCCGCGACAGCCAGAGCGTTTGGTTCTCATCGGACTCCGCATCCGATTCGTCGTGGTCGTGCGCATCCGCCGGGGACTCGTCGAATTCGGTCGCGGAAGATGGAGTGGCGAGTGGCGAGTGGTGAGTGGCGAGCGTGCCGGACAAGTGCGGAGCTGACTGCTTGTCGTCGAGACTCGTGGAGTTATCCGCAGGCGACAGCTCAATGGCACTGACTGCACCAACCCGACGCGTAAGCGAGGGCAAGCGAGAGGGGCCATTCCCGGCAATTCCCTCGCTCACGCTTCGGGTTACTTGGTTAAGGTCCGTGCCATTGGGCGACAGCCCGCGCGCCGCGTCTGACGGCACCGATCCAATCGTTGCGGATCGGATGCCCTCCAAGTCATTGAAGACGACCGCCCCGGCATGCAGCAAGATCACGGCCAACAACAGCCCGCTCGTCAGTGGCGTCGCGGCCGTCGAAATCGACCAGCCCCACAACACGGTCACTCCCACCGAGAGACCCTGCGGGATCAGTCGCCGCGAGTTTGGCAGAGACCGTTGCGAGAGGCCGGCCGCGCATAAGATCCACGCGCTCCATGAGGCCGCGGCCACGAGCACGGTGGACAGGAACGCGAGCGATCCGGGAAGCGCTGTGACGAATTCACCGGAGAGCCGGCGGGTCACCAGGACGGCATCGGCAATCAGCAGGGCGGACCAGATCCAGACGGCGAGTGATCGGCGGGACGAAGCCGCATCCGCGAATCTTGCGGAGTCGTGTCCCGATCGTTGATCCGACATGGAGTCCCTTCCACGCGACAATGATTCTCGAACAGAATCACTCAAACACAGCCACCCTCCCGGCGGCTCGACAGCCTTGCGGCCTTGCGGCCTTTCGTGACGAACCCCACGGCCCCGTCGAGGACCGCTCTGCAGCGAAGGGAGTCCGGGGGCGGCGCGCCCAATGGCACTCACTTTAGCCGCAAAGTAGCAGGCACATTCCATGTGCCGTCCGCAAGTCGCAGAGAACGGCACATGGAATGTGCCTGCTACTTTCTAAAAGGAGTCCGGGGGCGGCGCGCCCCCAAACTGATCCTCTGTTCCATCACTCGATCATTCATCATCGACAACCACCGGGACCAGATTACAGGCCGGCGGCCTTCCGCAAATCGGCCGCCTTGTTGGTGGCTTCCCACGTGAAGTCGGCATCGTCCCGGCCAAAGTGGCCACCGCTGGCAGTCTTGCGATAGACCGGCCGGCGCAGCTTCAAGTAGTCGATGATCCCCAGCGGTGTCAGTTTGAAATGATCTCGGACCAGTGCCACGATCTTGTCCTCCGGGATGACGCTGGTCCCGTTGGTGGAAACCCGGACACTGACCGGATCGGCCACACCGATCGCGTACGCGATTTGAACCTCGCACTCGGTCGCCAGTCCGGCCGCGACGATATTCTTGGCCACGTGCCGCGCCATGTAAGCGGCGGAACGGTCCACCTTGGTGGGATCCTTGCCGCTGAAGGCTCCGCCGCCATGACGGCCCCAGCCGCCGTAGGTGTCGACGATGATCTTGCGGCCGGTCAGTCCCGTGTCCCCGTGCGGGCCACCGACGACAAAGTTGCCGGTCGGATTGATGTGATACTTGGTCTTGGCGGAGAGCAATTCAGCCGGCACCGACTTTTGCACGACTTCCGACGTCACGAACTTGGCGATTTCCGCCTGCGAAACATCCTGATGGTGCTGCGTCGAAACCACAACGGCCGAGATCCCGACCGGCTTGTTGTTGGAATCGTATTCGACCGTCACCTGACTCTTGGCGTCCGGTCGCAGCCAGTCGACTTCCTTCCGCTGGCGGGCTTCGGTCAGACGGTTGATGATCCGGTGCGACAGGGCGATCGGCAGCGGCATCAGTTCAGGGGTCTGAGTGCAGGCATACCCAAACATCAGCCCCTGATCGCCGGCCCCTTCGCGATCGACACCCATCGCGATATCGGGGCTCTGACTGTGAACGGCCACCAGCACCTTGAGTGTCTCATGATGAAAGCCGACGTTGTCGAAGGTGTAACCGATGTCCTTGACAACATCGCGGGCTACTTCGACATAGTCGATCTTGCCCTGCGTCGTGATTTCACCGGACAGCACGACCAGGTCGGTGGTACACAGGGTTTCGCACGCAACGCGCGAACGGGGATCCTGCGCCAGCAGGGCATCGAGCACGCCGTCAGAGATCTGGTCGGCCACCTTGTCGGGATGGCCCATGCTGACCGATTCGCTGGTGAAAAGATAATTCGACATCAATCAGGCACTCCGTGAAGCTCGCGTCGTTCCAGTCAATCTGATCAGTGGGGAAGGTCTGCCAGCCGGAACGGAGCGCGGGTCAGCTTCCAAACGAACGCGGATTCTACGGTTCCACCGGAGTTGCCTCAACCCGGCAACACGGTTTGTTGGCCATCGGCTCGAAGCTGGCCACGCGCGAATCCGGATCGACGGTCATTGATGATGCCATTGATTGCTTTCAGCCGGAGTGCGGTCTCATTGGCGGTGTGCCTGTCGTCGGCCGACGATCATGCAGCCCGGACTGTGTGCGACGGGATGTCCCGCGTCAGCAGTTCGGCGATTCGATCGACCGTTCTGGCGGTGGCCCCCTGTTGCTCGGCGACAAACTCCCGCGCCGTTCTTCCCAGCCGTTCCACCAGCGCCGGTTGTTGCAGCAGTTCGCGCAGTGTCCGGACGAGTTCTTCGGGGCCATGCACGATGCGCGCGGCGTCGCGCGACAGCAATGCCTCGGTGATGCCCTTGAAGTTCCACGTGTTTGGACCAAACAGAACCGCCGCACCGTAGCCGGCCGGTTCCAGCATGTTCTGCCCGCCGCGATTGGTCAGACTCCCCCCGACAAACGCCATGTCCGCCAGACCCCAGCAAGCGGCAAGTTCCCCCAGCGTGTCCAATAGCAACACGGGTGCGTCGGCGCTTGACGGATTCGAAGCCTCCGAACTCGACACAGTTGTTGCCGCTGTTGCCGTTGTTGCCGCGGCCGTGCCAGTTGTTTCCGCGGCCGTCGACTGGCTGCGACGGAGCAACGGCAGGCCGCGCTGCCGCACCAGTTCGGTGACCTCCTGAAATCGTTCCTTGTGCCGGGGTACGAGGATCAGTCGCAAGCGGGGGAACTCGATCCGCAACTCGCGCCACGCATCCAACGCATACAGTTCCTCGGGCGATTGCGTGCTTCCGGCGATGAACACCTGCTCGTGCGGTGCGATGCCAAACGCCCGGCGCAGTTCCATCGTCCGGGGGTTCGCGCGGTCAGACTCCACGCGGTCGAACTTGATGTTGCCGGTGACGACGATCCGATCGGGCGCGGCACCGAGCGCCCGCAGTCGTTCGCCAAACGTCTCGTTTTGAACGGCGAGAAAATCGAACGAGCCGAGAACCCGGCGAATCAGCGGCTTGATGCGTGAATAGCCACGAAAGCTCTTTTCACCGATCCGTCCGTTGATCAGCGACAGCGGAATGCCACTGCGCCGGCACTGAAAAACAAAGTTGGGCCACAATTCCAGTTCGACCAGCACCACGAGGTCGGGCCGGATGGACTTCAGCGCGCGGGACACCGCCCAAGTGAAGTCGAGCGGGAAATAGGCGACCGTGTGCTGCGCGTACTTGTTGCAGGCGACGTCGTAGCCCGTGTCGGTGGTCGTCGTGACCAGCAGTTCGGCATCGGGAAACCGGGCCGCGGTTTCATCGAGCACTTTTTGAAGCTGCAAGACCTCGCCGACGCTGACCGCATGAAACCAGATGCAGCGGCGATCGGGATGTTTTCGAGTCAGCCGTCCGGTCAGCTTCTCACACCAGCCGCCGCGATACTTGCCGAACCGCAGGCGTCGGTAGACCAGCACCGGAGCCACCGCCAGCAGCAGCAGGCTGTAAACACCGTTCAGCAACCAGCCGACGAAGAAGGGCATCCATTCCCCTTTCAGTGGGGAATCTCAAATCTCAAATTGCAAATTTCAAATTGAATGAGCGACCGCCCGCCTCTTCTCAATTTGCGATTTGCAATTCTCAATTTGCAATTCCGAATCCTCATTCGAACTCGCAGCAACCGCGGTCTTACAGTCCGGCACCGCAGCACTTCTTGTACTTCTTGCCACTGCCGCAGGGGCAGGGATCGTTGCGACCGACGCGATCACCGAAGTTGCGGATCGGATCGATCGGTTGGGCATTGGCCCCCGGTTGCATTCCGCTCCCGGCGAGGGCGGGGTGGTCGTCCGGAATGTCTTCGACGGGGGACGCGTGTTCGGTCGATGTGATCTGCCAGACGGATTCGGTCGACTCCGGCATTGCCACTTCGATCCGGAAGATTCGTCCGGTGACTTCGGCGGCGACGCGATCCCACATCTGTTCGAAACTCGCCATCCCCTCGCGCCGGTATTCTGTCTTGGGATCCTTTTGGGCATAGCCGACCAGGCCGATCCCGGACCGCAGATGGTCCATCGCGTACAGGTGGTCCTTCCACGATGTGTCCAGCCAGTCGAGGATCAGGGTTCGTTCGGTCTGGTACAGTTCGTGGCGGTACTTCTGTTCGTAGGCGAAGCGCACGGCGCTTTCGAGAGTGCGCCGGTTCGAGGTCTTGAACGCTTCCGGATCAAACTGCGAATCGAATTCGCGGTTGGTCCACTCGATCAATTCCACGGCCGCAGCCGCGTTGGTGACGGCGTCGGTGGAAGTCAGTCCGACGTGCGCGCCCGTTGCGGTTCGGCCGTTGGTTGTTGCGACGGGGGGACAGGCTTTGTCCAACCGGGCTTCCAACTCGGAAATGCACCGGCCCTTTTCGAAGTACCGGCTGCTGATGTCGATCAGGGCACGGGCGATGTCCGCGCGCGAGCGTCCCTCGAATTGATCGGGTGTGATTGCTGTCTGAAACCGCCCGGCCGCCCAGCTCGCCAGCCCCTCGCGGTTGTACCGTTCCCCGCCACCCCGGCTGTCTTCGCCCATGAAGTGCGACAGGCCGATCGTCACGGGAAACTCGACTTCTTTTCGCTGGTACAGTTCGGCGATCTGTGCTTCGATCAGAGCTGCGGACTCTTCGGGATTCTTACCCGTGAACGCCGCCGCCGGGATGTCCAGCCCGTATTGATGACGGACCAGCTTCGACAGTTCCTGATGGCCGAAGTCGTCCTTCAGGAAGGCTTCCACCGGTGAAAAGTCGAACCGCTGGATGGACTCGGACGCCCGCGCGTACAGCGCCTGATGGATGTCATCCAGGCCGATCTTCTTCAATTCGCGATCGTTGGTGTTCAGTCCGAAGCGGCGGTTGATCCACATCGACATCGCCTGCCAGTTGCGCTCGCGATCATCCTCGACGTCGCGTGGCAGATTCTCCTCGATCTTTTCCTGAATCTGAATGTCGGCCTGACGATCAGCGGTGGCCCGCAGGTAGTCGACCAGCGTCTCGGGTTCCATCCCCCGGATGTCGCGGATCTCCAACTCGATTTCACAGTGATTGCGCGGATCACGGACCCAGTCGACGATGGCTTCCCACCGGTAGTTCGTTTGCAGGTACTGCACGGTCCAGCGCGTCAGTTGCTTGCCGATCATCGCCACGATCAGTGAACGGCAGTCGGCCCCTTCGAGCACGGCTTGTCGGTACGTGTAAACACGCTTGCGCTGCTCGTCCATGACTTCGTCGTATTCGAGCAGATTCTTGCGCTGTTCGAAGTGCCGCTCTTCGACCTTCTTTTGCGAGTTCTCGATCTGGCGGCTGACCATCTTGCTTTCGATCCGCTCGCCCTCCTGCATCCCCAGTGCGGCCAGCCATTCCTTGACCCACTCGCCGCCGAACTTGCGCATCAGGTCGTCTTCCAGCGACATGAAGAATCGGCTGGAACCCTTGTCCCCCTGGCGTCCGGCGCGGCCGCGCAATTGCAGGTCGATGCGGCGAGATTCGTGACGTTCCGTGCCGATGACGTGCAGCCCGCCCAGTTCGGCGACTTGGCGTCCCTCTTCGGCCATCCCCTCGCGTTCGCCGATGTCGCGCGTCAACTGGTCCCATTCGAACTTCGGGACTTCCAGCCGCGATTCGTACTTCAGCTTCAACTCGTCCCACGCCAGGTATTCGGGGTTGCCCCCGAGAATGATGTCCGTCCCGCGACCGGCCATGTTGGTGGCGATCGTGACCCCGTTTTGGCGTCCCGCTTGGGCGATGATCTCCGCCTCGCGTTCGTGGTACTTGGCGTTCAGTACGGCGTGCTTGATGCCGTTCCGCGTCAGCATGTTGCTGAGCTTTTCCGAGTTCTCGATCGAGACGGTGCCGATCAGGACGGGGCGTCCCGTCTCGTGGACCTCCTTGGCCTCCTCCATTACGGCGTGCCACTTTTCCTTTTCGGTCCGATAAATCGCATCGTGATAGTTGATGCGGCGCAGCGGGCGGTTGGTCGGCACCGACGTGACGTCCAGGTTGTAGATCTTCACAAACTCGGCCGCTTCGGTCATGGCGGTTCCGGTCATGCCGGACAGTTTCTTGTAGAGCTTGAAGAAGTTTTGCAGGGTGACGGTCGCGAGGGTCTGAGTCTCCTCTTTGACCTTCACTCCCTCCTTCGCTTCGACCGCCTGATGCAGACCGTCGCTCCACTGCCGACCTTCCATCATGCGGCCGGTGTGCTCGTCGACGATGATCACTTCACCGGTGCGGACCATGTAATTGACGTCGCGTTTGTACAGGTGGTGCGCCCGCAGCGCGTTGTCGATCAGGTGCGGCCACTCCATGTTGCCCGGCGTGTAAAAACTCTCGACTCCGGCCAGTTCTTCGGCGCGGCGGATACCGATCTCGGTCAGGTGGCAGGTGTGCTCCTTCTCCTTCAATTCGAAGTGGACATCGCGCTGCAACGCCCGGGCGAGCTTGTCGGCCACCGGATACTTCGAGATGTCGTCGTGAGCCCGGCCGGAGATGATCAGCGGAGTCCGCGCCTCGTCGATCAGGATGTTGTCGATTTCGTCGATGATCGCGTAGACCAGTGGCCCCTGGACCTGCTCTTCCTTCCAGTTCTTCATGTTGTCGCGCAGGTAGTCGAAACCGAACTCGTTGTTCGTGCCGTAGGTGATGTCACACGCATAGGCTTTGCGCTTGTCATCGTGACTCGTGTTGGACTGGATCGCGCCGATCGTCAGGCCGAGGCCCATGTGCAGTGGACCCATCCATTCCATGTCGCGCTGAGCCAGGTAATCGTTGACGGTGATGACATGCACCGACCCGGCGACACCGTTCAGAAACGCCGGCAGCGATGCCACCAGCGTCTTCCCTTCGCCGGTCACCATTTCGGAGATCATCCCCTTGTGCAGGATGTATCCGCCGACCATCTGCACGTCGTAGTGCCGCATCTTCAGATAGCGTTTGCCCGCTTCACGCACGGCCGCGAATGCATCCGGCAGCAAGTCATCCAGAGTCTGGCCGTCCGCCAACCGGCGGCGCAGTTTGGAGGCCGTTTCACGCAGTTCGGCGTCTGACAGCTTCTCGTAGTCCGGCTCCAAGAGATTGATGCGGTCCAGTGTCGAGCCGGGAACGACGGTCGAGTTCCCCTGCTTGTCGCGGACGAATCCGATGCCGCGAACCCGCCGTTCGTTCGCCGATCCGAACATCCGGGTGATGAACCGCTCGGTGCCTCCCAGAACCACGTTGAACGCGTCGCTAAACTTATCGAGGATTTCCATTGTTCGTCCGTTGAAATGACGCGGGGGATGCGTCGTGCCAAATCCTAAGCCGCGCGACCATCCGTCATCTTCTTCGCGCGGGGAATTCAAATCGCCTGCCGATCCGACAGTCTTGCAGTTCGCATGGCGACCTGAAGTCCGGCGTGCCGTCGGAAGACCATGACCGGCCCCCCTCTGGCTGAACGACGTAACCTGCTCTGGAGCAAGTCTATTGGCGTTGCGAAACCCGGTCAATGCAGGGTCGGCGGTCTGCGCCGGCCTGCCAAGATCGATTCGCGACCTCTTCGAATGGCAATCACCGTGCCGCTCGCGGATTCGGCAGACGCGGTTACAATCGGGCCGCGATGTCGATGATCCGGGCGTTTCTGTAGTCCGGACCCCTTGGTCCGGACGAGCCATTCTGACTTTGTAATCCTCGCTGGTATCACCAATTCATTGCACCGGTTTACTGCGACTTCACCATGCAACAGCACAGTGATTCCCCCCCCATATCCGAAGGCATCCGCCATGCTCGTTCACGAGGATCCCAAGTACCAGCACTCGGAACCCATCGCTCCCGATCAAATTGCGCCGAGGATCGTCATCAGTCCGGACACCCGCCGCGACAATCGCATTCCGCCGGGCCAGTCGCGCACACGGAAATGGCCGGTGCTCGACGCCTTCGGCCCGCCGCTCGTCAACCTCGACAACTGGCAATTGAAGATCTTCGGCCTGGTCCACACGCCGCTCACATTCACCCTCGCCGAATTCCGGACGCTGCCGCGCGTGAAAGTCTTTTCGGACTTTCACTGCGTCACGAAGTGGTCACGACTCGGCAACGTTTGGGAGGGAGTGAGCACGCGCGAACTGCTCGACCGCGCCGGCATGCAGCCCTCCGCGCAGTTCGTCGTCTGCCACGGCTACGACAACGGCTGGACCACGAACCTTCCGCTGGCCGACTTCCTGCAAGAGGACTGCCTGCTGGCGGACCTTCACGATGGCGAGCCCATCTCTCTCGAACATGGTGGCCCGGTGCGCGGCTTGGTTCCGCAACTGTATGCGTGGAAGAGCGCGAAGTGGATCAGCGGGATCGAACTGGTCGAACACGACCGCGCCGGCTATTGGGAACAGGGAGGCTATCACATGCACGGCGACCCCTGGACCGAAGAGCGCTTTCGCAGTGACAACATCCCGCCGGGATATTCCGATGACGGCGGCGCGTTCTGATCGAGCGGGCAGTCGCGCGTGAAGGGCGATACACTCGCGACAACGTCTGCTGGGTGCTGACAGTGAAGCTGCGTGGAGATGCGAAAGCGATGAGATATCGAACGACCGTGACGGCCCTGATCTGTTGGCTGTGCTGTGCCGCGCTCGCGAAATCGGCCGAGAAACCGGAGCAGGCGACCGTGGACGATGCCGCCGTGTTGCCACCATCGGTCAACCGGCCGGTCGACTTCGTCAAAGACGTGCAGCCGATCCTGCGGGAGCGCTGCTTCGAATGTCACGCGCAAGGGAACGAAGAGGGCGGGCTGAACCTGGGCGTCAAACGACTCGCGATGGCGGGTGGCAAGAGCGGCCCCGCGATCGTGCCAAAGAACAGCGCGGCCAGCCGGCTGATTCAGATGGTCGCCGCGATCCGCAAGGAAGAGGTCATGCCTCCCGAGGGACAGCGACTCACCGCCGAGCAGGTCGGGATCTTGCGCGCGTGGATCGATCAGGGAGCTGAATGGCCGACCGGTGCCGATGTGCTCGATCCCCGCACCGAACAAGCGAGAAAGCACTGGGCCTTTCAGCCGCTGAGACCGGTTCCCATTCCGACGGCTCCGGCCGTGACAGTTTCGGCGATGACGGTTCGCAAAGCCGAGTGGGTTCGCACGCCCATCGACCGCTTCGTGCTGACGGCGCTGGAAGCCGCCCATCTGTCGCCCGCATCCCCTGCCCGGCCGCCGACGCTGGTCCGGCGCATTGCCTTCGACGTGACGGGCCTGCCTCCGACTCCGGAAGAGATTCAGGCATTCGCCGCAGCAGCCGAACACGATCGCCACGCGGCGACGGAGACCCTGGTCGACCGGCTGCTGCAAAGCCCGCACTACGGGGAACGCTGGGGACGGCACTGGCTCGACATCGCCCGCTACGCGGACAGCGATGGACAAGAGACCGATCGAGACCGTCCGTTGGCGTATCTCTACCGCGACTTCGTGATCCGCGCGCTGAACGATGACATGCCGTTCGATCAGTTCGTCCGCTGGCAACTCGCGGGGAATGATTATGAGCCGGAGAATCCCGCGGCCGTCGCCGCCACCGGCTTTCTCACCGCCGGACCGTTTGCGGCTCTGGGTGACAACCTGCTGGAAGACGAACGGCTGCGCAACCGGTACAACGAATTGGACGACATCGTTTCGACGATCGGCACCGGCATGCTCGGCCTGACGCTTGGCTGCGTGCGCTGCCACGACCACAAGTACGACGCGATCCCGGCACGCGACTACTACGGCATGCTGTGCGCGCTGCACAGCGGTGATCGCGCCGAAGTGACACTCGCTTCGAAAGAGAAAGTGATCGCATACCGCGATGCCGGTCCCGAGCCGAAGCTGACGTGGCTCTTCCGGCGCGGCGACTTCTATGACCGCGGGCATCCCGTGCGACTCGGCTTCGTCTCCGTCCTGACACGCGACAAGACCGCTGACGATTACTGGAAGCAGGCCCGCGACAGCGGCACCGACAAGACCAGCACGTCGCAGCGCCGCGCTCTGGCCGACTGGATGACCGACGTCGATCAGGGTGCGGGAGCACTCGTCGCCCGGGTGATCGTCAACCGAGTCTGGCAGCATCATTTCGGCCGGGCACTGGTCCACTCGGTCGGAGACTTCGGTGTCCGTTCCGATCCTCCCACACATCCGGAACTGCTCGAATGGCTGGCTCACGACCTGGTCGAACACGGCTGGCAACTGAAGAGACTCCATCGCCTGATCTTGACCAGTGCCGTCTATCAGCAAGCCAGCACACCAACCCGAAGTGTCAGCGAGGGCGAAGGCTCACTCGACCTTGTTCACGGCCCCCGCGCTTCTTCTCAACCGCCCGGCGCGCCGGTGACGTCCGATCCTGACAACCGGCTGTTGTGGAAGATGCGTCCGCAGCGGCTGGAGGCCGAAATCTTGCGCGACGCGATGCTCGCCGTCAGCGGAACACTCAACCTGCAAACGTACGGACCCGGCTTCAAACCACCGATCAGTTCGGAGGCGATCGTCGCCCGCAATACGAAAGATCCCTATCCGACCAAGGTCGAGGATTCGGCCGACGTGCGCCGCCGTTCGGTCTACATGTTTCACAAGCGGGTCGTGCCGTATCCGCTGTTGCAGGCATTCGACAAGCCGGACGCCCAGCAAAGCTGCAATCGGCGCGACCCCACCGTTGTCGCTCCTCAGGCGCTGGCGCTGCTCAACGATCAGTTCGTGCGGACAGTCGCCCTCAACTTCGCCGATCGCCTGATCAAGGAGGCCGGCAGCGAACCCCCGCAATGGATTGAACGGGGCTATCAACTGGCACTGGGTCGGGCTCCAACTGGCACGGAACGGACCGCGTCGCTGGAGTTTGTTCAGAACCAGATCAAGGAGCGGTCCGATCGTTCACCTCAGACCTCGGCCGATGAAATCCGACGACGCGCTCTGGCCGATCTCTGCCAGACATGGTTCAGCTTGAATGAATTCCTCTACATCGACTGACGCGAGCGGCAGGAATACGCATACAAGCACGCAGCGCAAGCAAGTGAGTTTTCGGACACACTTGCTTGCGCTGCGTGCTTGTATGTGTGTAGACTCCCTTCTGTCGCTCGCCGAACAACCCGTTCGAAAACTGCGCCGCGATGCGTCTCGTCGGCGGAGCGACGAGACTACAGTAGTCCCGTCGCTCCGCCGACGGGACCGGCTTTCCCCCCCCGACATTGTTCATGCACAAGTCCTGAGCGAGACAACGATGCAACCACTCCCCAGTTCTCATTGCGGACGATTCGAACCGATCATCAACCGCCGGCATTTTTTGCAGCGGGCGGGGGCCGGCTTTGGGGGCGTGGCACTGCTCGACATGCTGTCTCGACAGGGATTGCTGGCCGCTGACAACGCCAGCGACGGCGCGTTGACGCCCCAGACGTTGCACTTCCCCGCGAAGGCCAAGTCGGTGATCTGGCTGTTCATGGAAGGGGCGCCGAGTGCCGTCGACATGTTTGATCCCAAGCCGGAACTGACCAAGCGCGACGGACAGAAAATCCAGATCAACGTCTTCAACGGCAACCCCGGTCCGCTGATGAAGTCGCCGTTCCAGTTCAAGCAATACGGCGAAAGCGGGGCGTGGGTCTGCGAGAAGTATCCCAACGTCGCCAAGCACGTCGACGACTTCGCGTTCATCAAGTCGCTGCACAGCGATTCGAACGATCACGTCCCGGCGCTGTACCAGATCAACACCGGCATCGCGCGGCCCGGGTTTCCCTCCGCCGGAGCGTGGGTCACCTACGCGCTGGGGAGCGAGAATCAGAATCTGCCCGGCTATGTCGTGCTCGGGAACAACCAGGGGATCAAGGGCGGGCCGCTCAACTGGCACGCCGGGTTTCTGCCATCGTCTTACCAGGGAACGCTGTTCCGCCCCGAGGGGAATCCGATCCTCAACCTCAACCGTCCGGGTGATGTGACGCGGGAAGACCAGCGCCGGCAACTCGATCTGCTCGCCCGGCTGAACGACGAACATCTCAAGACGCATCCCGGCGAAGCGGAGTTACTCGGCCGCATCCAGTCGTTCGAACTGGCCTACCGCATGCAGTCGGAAGCGGTGAACCTGATCGACTTCTCGAAGGAAACCGAAGCGACCCGCAAGTCGTACGGCCTGG
>JAYTIB010000262.1:0-5547 GCA_043732205.1 Schlesneria sp.
TCCGTCAGTTCTGCGATCGATCCGATCGCCAGGATTCGGCCGCGATAGATGATCGCCACCCGGTGACACAGCTTTTCCACCTCGCGCATGATGTGCGTCGAGTAGATGATGCACTTGCCCTGCTCGCGCAGCGAGCGGATTTCGTCGACGACGTTGCGGGCGACCAGCACATCCAGGCCCGATGTCGGTTCGTCGAAAATCAGGACCGGCGGGTCATGCACGATCGTCCGCGCGATCGAGACCTTCTGCTTCATGCCGGTCGACATCTTCGACCCCAGCACGTCGCGAATGTCGTCCATCTGCAGGCGGTTGAACAGGTGCTCGATCCGCTCGTGCAGCGATGATTCGGGAATGCCGTACAGCCGGCCGAAGTATTCGACCATCTCCCAGGCGGTCATCCGGTCGTAGATGCCGGTGTTGTTGGACATGAAGCCGATCCGGGCGCGGACTTCCGCCGGATGCAGGGCCACATCGTAATTGGCGACGAACGCGGTCCCACTGGTGGGCCGCAGAACGGTGCTGAGGATTCTCAGACAAGTCGTCTTGCCGGCGCCATTCGGCCCGAGCAGTCCGAAGATTTCACCCGGCTTGACCTCGAAGCTGACGTCGTCCAGCGCGGTGAAGCCCCCCGTCTGGAGATCGGCAAACCGCTTCGTCAGTCGTTCGACGGTGATCACGCGACAGGTTCCTTGGGAATTGGACAAACCATCGTTTAACCGCGTGGGTATCGCCCCGCGCGTGAGCGATGATTCACGCTCACAGCACGCGGGGCGATGCCCACGCGGTTAAACGAAAACATCTCATTCATGCCCGCGAGCGGTGAAACGAAGCCCCTCAGTCTGGCTTCGACGGCAAGTCTAGCCCGAGAACCCGCTGGCGGACTGGAGTTGTTTCCAATTCGCCACAAGAAACGTCAGTTCAACACGGGAAGCGTGCTGCGATCCCATCGGGGCTCGGGTCTTGGCTGGCCGGCGGAATCGTTGGAATCAATATACTCGTAAAAGACGTTCCGCTGCCGCGGGATGTACCCCGCGTCGCGGATCAGCCGCTTGATCGTGTCGAGCGTCAGATGGTGGACCGTCCCCGCCTCGGCAACGACGTTTTCCTCGATCATCAGCGAGCCCATGTCGTTCGCACCGAAGTGCAGCGCCATCCCGCCGATCTTCTCCCCCTGCGTCACCCACGACGACTGAATGTTGGGGAAGTTGTCGAGATACAGCCGGGCAACCGCCTGAGTCTTGAGGTACTCGAACGAACCGGCCGGCGGAATGTGAGCCATGTCGGTGTTGTCCGGCTGAAACGTCCACGCGATGAACGCCGTGAAGCCGTGCGTCTCGTCCTGAAGTTGACGCAGCCGTTCGAGGTGCTCGATCCGCTCGGCGAGCGTTTCGATGTGGCCGAACATCATCGTCGCCGAACCTTTGCCTCCCAGCAGATGCCACTCGCGGCAAACGTTGAGCCACTCATCGGTCAGGCACTTGCCGCGCGTCATCTCTTTCCGCACGCGATCGACCAGAATCTCACCCCCCCCGCCCGGCAGGCTGCCGAGTCCCGCCGCCTTCAGCCGTTCCAAAACCGTTCGCACCGGCAGCTTGGACAGCTTGTGCAGGGCATGAATCTCGGGGGGCGAGAAGCAGTGCAGGTTCACCCGCGGAAACCGTTCCTTGATCGAACGGAGCAGGTCTTCATACCACTCGATCGGCAAGTCGGGGTTCATCCCCCCCTGCATCAGAATCTGATCGCCCCCGAGTGCGACGGTCTCTTCAATCTTCTTGTAGATCGTTTCCTTGTCGAGCACGTACCCTTCCGGACTTTTCGGCCTGCGGAAGAACGCGCAGAAGTCGCACACGGCCGAGCAGACGTTCGTGTAGTTGATGTTCCGGTCGATGTTGAACGTGCGATACGGCTCGGGATGCAGCCGCCGAGTCACCGCATCGGCCGCCGCCCCGATGGCGACCAGATCATGAGACTCCAATATCCGCAGCCCCTCATCGTGCGAAAGACGTTCCCCCGCGACGGCCTTGTCCAACAGTCGATTCACATCAGCAGACACAGCTTTCAGTCCTTCAATCCGGCGTAACCCGCACTCAGATCCAATACACGAAAAACTCAGTCGGCCTTCAACTCTTCAGCGGCCAGTTATCAGTAATCGGAGGTCACTCGCGGCGGGGGGCGGGCGACCTCCGATTACTGATAACTGGCCCTTCAGCCCTGAAAGGGCGGTCCTATGCTAGCCCAGGGCAAGCGACCAACGGGAGCGCCGCCCTGGGAACCGGTTTGAATTGGAATCCGAAGCCCCAACGGGGCGGCCCTATCTTGGGAGTCGGCGTAAACAGGGGTCATCGGTGTTAGGGCCGCCCCGTTGGGGCTTCGATCTTGTGGTTCGCCGATCTAACATCGAGCCACCCCTTTGGGGTTGAAGACGGCGGCACGATTCATCGGTCGCCATCGAAAACTCCCGGTTTGAGTAGCAACTTCTTCAGTCTGGGTAGTTGCTTCGGCGGTGCATTGAGCGCGGCGAGAAACCTCTTCCATTGAGCGTCGTTCAGTTTGAATCGCGACTGTTCGGCAAAACACGCGACCGCGTCGAGTGGAAGGAATTCACCGGAGTCGGCGGGTTCTGGCAGTTCGTTCAAGTCGGCAGACACCGTGATTCCTTTCTGTACAAAACGCTCAGTCGTGCGTTGCCCATGCAAGTTGATCTTCCGGGACTTCGAGGCGGTTCACCTGTCCGCCTGCTTGGTGGACGGTTCGCAATGCGGATCGAACGGCTTCGTCGAAGGACGCGGCTTCGCGATCAAAGCGGATGTAATCCTGACCACAGTCGCGACCGACCTGTGTGTCGTCTCCGCCCGCCTCATCGACTGCGTTTGCCCAAGCATCAGGATCATTCGAACCGGGCCTGACCCAGAGGGTGAATTCGTAGGACATGCGGTATTCCAATGCCGGACTTCAATCATCGCTCGAAGAACCTCATTTCCACGCCTTGCGGAGCCAGTCCCAGACCCGCCGCCAGTTCGTAGAACAACCTCAGCCCGTTCCGTTCCGCCGAGCCAAGTTGGTACTGAAGGTTCTCCGAAAGGTAGCTGATGGTTGTTGGCAGGGACAGTCCCAGCAACGGCGCCTCGCGCCGCGCGATGTCGTCGAGGCGGGCGACTCCCAAATCGCGGGCCGCGTTGAGTGACTCGGACACGGCGTCGAGAAAGGCTGTTCGGCTGTCGGCTGATCGGCTGACGGCTGACGGCTGTCTGTTCCTCGTTTCTCTTCGATCAACATTCGACTCATCCAACCCACTTGGCAGGTTTGGTCCTCCTCTGACTCCTGACTCCTGTCCCCTGTCTCCCGCCCCCCGCCTTCCGACCCACATCGCGAACACGAACGGCAGACCGGTCCACTCGAACCACTCTTCGCCCAGATCCCACGTGCCGAGGAATCGCTCGTCGGGCGGTGAGATCGCGCGGTCGCCGATCAACAGGATCGCATCGGCGGAACTGTCTTGCGTGCGATGGTCGAGCGGCAGCGGTTCCAACTTCGGGAAGACACCGTGTCGTTCGGCGAGCAGGATGCGGGCGAGTGTCGCACTGGTGCGCGATCCCTCGTCCAGCGCGAGCGACTTCACTTCGCCCCACGGCACGCGGCTGTAGAGCTTCACGCTGAGGACCGGTCCGTGCGCGGCCACGCAGGCATCCGAAATGATTTCGTAGTTCTGACCGCGGAAGTATTCGATGCTCGGGATCAGCGCGACGTCCAGTTGACCCGAAGCCAGGTCGTCCGCCAGACGACTGGGAAAATCGAGCCGCAGCGTCGCGCGGCCTTCCAGCAACTCGTCCAACCGTTCAATGAGTGGTTTTGAGTTGAGATAGTTCACCGCCCCCAAGGCCAGTTGCGTTGATGCCGGCAGGGTGGAAGGGATCGACGGTGGGGCAGATTCGTTGGTCAGCGAGGCGGGCATGGTGGGAAAGGGTCTGGGGGAGCGTTTCAGCGAGCGTCTGGTTGTCACAGTTGTGGGAATTGCCATGAGAGTCTCTCCAAAACTTCGCAACGTCGTTTATCAGCGATCAGGTCCAACGCGAGTTGGCAATCTTGGAGGTCGCGATTAGGATGCGTCCTCTTCTCGCGGCCCGCAAGGAAGGGACCGCAATGCTCGTCTTGGCATTAACGGATGGATGCGTTCTGCCGAAAGGATTCTTCTGTGGGCCTGCCTCCGCTTCAGCTCGCGATTGTCGGTTTGGGAAATGTCGGCACCGGTGTGGCCAAGATCCTGACGGAACACCCGGAGCGAATCCGGCAACGGTCGGGACGCTCGGTCGAGATCCGTCGCGCAGTCGTGCGCGATCTCCACAAGCCGCGCGACATCACGCTTCCCCCCGGTGTCCTGACCAACGATCTTGAATCGGTCATCCGCGACCCAAACATCCAGATCGCCGTCGAGTTGATGGGCGGGATTCATCCGGCGCGCGAAGTCATGCTCCGCCTGCTCGAAGCGGGCAAGGATGTGGTGACGGCCAACAAGGCTTTGTTGTGCGAGCACGGTGACGAGATCTTCCAATGCGCCCGCCGCTACGGACGGACCGTCTGTTTCGAAGCGGCCGTGGCCGGTGGAATCCCGATCATCGCGGCCGTCGGTCAGTCGATGGCGGGCAACCAGATCCTGGGCATCCAGGCGATCTTGAACGGCACCACGAATTACATCCTGACCGAAATGCTGCTGCGCGGGCGGTCATACGAGGAGGCCCTGGGTCAGGCTCAAGAACTGGGATACGCGGAAACGGACCCGACCTTGGACGTCAACGGCACCGACGCGGCCCAGAAGCTCGGGATCCTCGCGCAGCTCTCCTTCGGCTGCAAAGTCAAAGCCACCGACTTCCATGTTTCGGGCATCGACAAGCTGGAACGCACCGACATTCAATACGCGAAGGAATTGGGTTACACGATCAAGCTGCTGGCGCGGGTGAATCTGGTCGACGGTCGGCTGGAGATGAGCGTCCGTCCCACGTTGATCCGACAAGATCGGCCGTTGGCGCAGATCCACGGTCCGTTCAACGCGATCCTGCTGGACGGCGACGTGGTCGGAACCGTGTGGTATTCGGGTCGCGGTGCCGGGCAGTTGCCAACCGCTTCGGCGGTGACGGCGGACATCATCGACCTGGCGATCGGCCGGGCGCAGTTGACGTTCTCGTGCCTGGATCTGTGGCGTGAAACATCCCCGTTTGAACTCGTGCCACTCCACGAAACAACCAGTCGGTATTTCCTGCGCCTGACGGTGGAAGACCGACCGAACGTCATTGCCGAAGTGACGGGAGTGCTGGGCCGTCACGGGATCAGCCTGGCCACGTTGATCCAGCCCGAAGCACCCGAGGTCGACGATTCCTCCATCGCCGTGCCGCGCGTCCCGCTGATCATCATGACGCACCGGACCTCAACGGGCAGCCTGGCCGCCGCCGAACGCGAACTCGACCAGTTGGCGGCAGTACACTCGCCGCGGATGGTGCTGGCCGTGGCCGATTGAGGAGTGGGTAGTGGATGGTGGGTAGTGGATAGAAAGAA
>JAYTIB010000263.1:0-14213 GCA_043732205.1 Schlesneria sp.
GAGGGCCTCGCCACCGCCAAAGCCAACGCCGAACAGAACCTCCAAAACGCCCGTGCTCTGTTTGAAAGCCACCTGCAAGCCGTCTTCACCCAACGCGGCCACGGCTGGGTGGAGAAAACGCTCGGCGAGGAAATCGACTTACTAGCGGGGTTCGCGTTCAAGAGTGCTCAGTACACGAACTGCGATCAGGACGTTCGCCTTCTCCGTGGAGACAACATCATTCAAGGCTGTCTTCGGTGGGATGACGTGAAGAAGTGGCCAGCCAATGACGCCGAGGCGTACAAGAGCTACCAACTTCGTGAGGGCGATGTAGTCTTGGCGATGGATCGCCCTTGGGTAAAAGCAGGTTTGAAGCATTCGACCATCACCGCCGATGACTTGCCTTGCTTGCTCGTTCAGCGGACGGCTCGATTGCGCGGGTCAGCGAAACTCAACAACCGATTCTTGATGTATCTCATCGGAAGCGCGGCATTCACTCGGCACATTCTGGGCGTCCAAACCGGGATTGGTGTGCCTCACATCAGCGGGCAGCAGATCAAGGACTTTGAGTTTGCTTTGCCGCCATTGGCTGAGCAGCGACGTATCGCCGACAACCTCGAAACACTCCGCGAAGAAACCCAACGCCTCGAATCGCTCTACCAACGCAAACTCGCCGCGCTCGACGAATTGAAAAAATCGCTGCTGCACCGAGCCTTCAGCGGGCAACTGTAGGAACGCATTCAAAGCCGTAGCCACGTTCGCCAGAACGTGGGACAACTCCACGAACACCCACGTTCTGGCGAACGTGGCTACGACCAATTTGGATTTTTGGAACAGCCGATGGCCGACCCGACGCCTCCATCCGAGATGATCCTCTACCAGACCGAAGACGGCCGCTCGACGAGACGGCAACTTGTAAGGATCACTTACAGGTTCGTCGGGCGGGATGACGCGCGACGTGTCTCCGGGAACGACACGTCACGGGAACATGTCGCTGAAAATTGAAAACTGCGACACGTCTTGTGGACGTGTCGTCGCCGACGACGTAAGCTCGCAACATGAAAAAAAAATCGCAACCGCCGATGAAAACACAAGTTGCAGGGCGAGCCGACGCGCCGTTCAACGAGTTACCCTTGTTGCCTCCCAATACCGACTTGGAGACCAAGGCGATTCTGAAGCAGTGCATCCCGGCACGGGCCGCGCTCGCCGAACTGAAGCAGGCGGCGGAACGGATTCCCAATCAGGGAATGCTGGTCAATACGATGCCTTTGCTGGAAGCACAGGCGAGTTCGGAGATCGAGAACATCGTCACGACATCCGACCGACTGTTCCAATACCGGCACGATGCCGAAGCGGCTGACCCGGCGACCAAGGAAGCTTTGCGGTACAGCCAATCGTTGTTCGACGGATACCGCTCACTGACACGACGTCCGTTGAGTACTCGGACGGCCGAGCAAGTTTGCACGATCATCAAAGGGATCGAAATGACGATCCGCCGAGTGCCGGGGACGGCTCTGGCCAGAGCGGCGGGCGAGATCGTTTACACGCCTCCCGTGGGCGAAGACCTGCTGCGAAACCTGCTGGCGAATTGGGAAAAGTTCCTGCACGAAGCCATTGACTTGGACCCGCTCATCCGCATGGCGGTCGGCCATTATCAGTTTGAAGCCATCCACCCTTTCACCGACGGCAACGGACGAACCGGCCGAGTGCTCAACAGCCTGTTCCTGATCCAAGAGAACTTGTTGACCCTGCCGATTCTGTATCTCAGCCGGTACATCATTCAGCACAAGGCGGACTACTATCGGCTGCTGCTCAACGTCACCCGCGAACAGGCTTGGGAAGAGTGGGTGCTCTACATTCTGAAGGGAGTCGAAGAAACGGCGTTGTGGACCACCGCGAAAATTGGTGCGATTCGCTCCCTGTCCGCTCACACGGTCGAATACGTCCGAACGAAGCTGCCCAAGGTCTACAGCCTCGAATTGATCAACGTGATTTTTGAGCGGCCGTATTGCCGGATTCCGAATCTTGTCGAAGCGAAAATCGCGGAGCGTCAGGCGGCATCACGCTACCTGAAACAATTGGCCGAGATCGGCGTGCTGGAAGAACAAACCTTGGGACGTGAGAAGCTCTTCCTGCATCCCAAGTTTCTGCGGCTGCTGATCCGGGAAAGCAACACCTTCGCGGAATACCCATGAACGAAGCTGAAACAAGAGCCGAACACATCGACCCCGCTCTTGCTGCGGCAGGCTGGGGCGTCGTCGAAGGGAGTCGCATTCGGCGAGAGTATCCGATCGCGCCGGGACGGCTCGAAGGCTACGGCCGGCGCGGCAAGTCACTCTCGGCCGACTACGTGCTCGAATATCGCAACACCAAGCTGGCGGTCGTCGAAGCCAAGGCGTGGGATGAAGCTCTGACCGAAGGTGTCGCGCAGGCAAAGAACTACGCCGGGAAGCTGTCGATCCGCTTCACCTACTCCACCAATGGGCAAGGGATCTACGGCATCGACATGGACGACGGGACCGAAGGGGACGTGCCCCGCTACCCGACTCCCGATGAACTCTGGAACCTCACCTTCGCCGAGCAGAACGCTTGGCGCGACCGCTTCGCCGCTGTCCCCTTTGAAGACCGGGGCGGCTACTTCCAAGGACGTTACTATCAGGACATCGCGATCGAGCGAGTGCTGGAAGCCATCGTCGTCGGAAAACAACGCATCCTGCTCACGCTGGCGACCGGTACGGGCAAGACCTTCATCGCGTTTCAACTCGCCTGGAAGCTGTTCCAAAGCCGCTGGAACCTGACCGGCGAACCGTCGCGCCGCCCGCGCATTCTGTTCCTTGCAGACCGCAACATTCTCGCCAACCAAGCCTTCAACGCCTTCTCGGCCTTCCCCGAAGATGCGATGGTGCGGATCGAACCGGCTGACATCAAGAAGAAGGGCAAAGTCCCCAAGAACGGCAGCCTGTTCTTCACGATCTTTCAGACGTTCATGACAGAAAAATCCGGGACACGTCATTCCCGCGGAGGCGGGAATCCAGCCGACACAAGCACTTTCGTAGATTCCCGCCTTCGCGGGAATGACATCGTTTCCAGTCAACCGCAATTCAATTTCGGCGAGTATCCGGCGGACTTCTTCGACTTCATCGTGATCGACGAATGCCATCGCGGCGGGGCGAAGGATGAAAGCTCTTGGCGCGGCATCCTCGATTACTTTGCGCCGGCGGTGCAACTCGGCCTGACCGCGACTCCGAAGCGCAAGGACAACGTCAACACCTACAAGTATTTCGGCGAGCCGGTCTACATTTACTCGCTGAAGGACGGCATCAACGACGGCTTCCTGACGCCGTTCAAGGTGAAGCAGATTCAGACCACGCTCGACGAGTACGTCTACACGTCCGACGACCAACTGATTGAAGGGGAAGTCGAGACCGGCAAACGCTACGAAGAGAAGGACTTCAACAAGATCATCGAGATCAAGGAGCGTGAAGCGTACCGAGTGAAGCTGTTCATGGACGCAATCGACCAGCGGCAAAAGACGCTCGTCTTCTGTGCCTCGCAACTTCATGCCCTCGCCGTGCGAGACCTCATCAACCAGATGAAGACCAGCAAAGATCCGGACTACTGCGTCCGCGTCACTGCTGCTGATGGGGAGCTGGGAGAAAAGCAGTTGCGCATCTTTCAGGACAACGAAAAGACCATCCCCACAATTCTGACGACATCCCAAAAGCTCTCGACCGGAGTCGATGCCCGCAACGTGCGGAACATCGTCCTGATGCGGCCGATCAATTCCATCATCGAGTTCAAGCAAATCATCGGACGTGGCACTCGCCTCTATGACGGCAAGGACTACTTCACGATCTATGACTTCGTGAAGGCTCATCACCACTTCGCTGACCCGGAATGGGACGGCGAGCCGATCGACGACGAACCGTGCGAAAAGTGCGGGGAGAACCCGTGTGTCTGTGAAAAGAAACCACCAACGCCGTGCGCAGAATGTGGCGAGAGTCCGTGCGTTTGTGTGCCGGACCCGTGCTCGAAATGCGGCAAGCAACTGTGCGAGTGCAAGCGTGAACCCTGCCCCCAATGCGGCAAGCTGCGGTGCCAGTGCAATCGCAAAACCAAGATCAAAATCCAACTCGCTGACGGAAAAGAGCGGACCATCCAGCACATGATGGCCACGACGTTCTGGCACCCTGACGGCACCCCGATGTCGGCTCAGCAATTCATGGAGAGCCTGTACGGCAAGTTCCCCGACTTCTTCCAAGATGAAGCCGACTTGCGATCCCTCTGGAGTGCTCCCGACACACGGGCAAAACTCTTGGACGGGCTGGCCGACAAGGGCTTCGGCATGGACCAAATGACCGAAATGCAAAAGATCATCGACGCCGAAAAGAGCGACCTGTTCGACGTGCTGGCGTATGTGGCGTTCGCTCTGACACCCCTGACCCGTGAAGAACGGGCGACCAGAGCCAAGCTCGAAATCAGCACCCACTTCGACAGCAAGCAGCAGGCATTCCTCGACTTCGTGCTGGCTCAATACGTGAAGGAAGGCGTGGGCGAACTCAATCAGGACAAGCTCAGCCCCCTGCTGAAGCTGAAGTACAACAACGCGATCGCCGATGCCGTCGCCGATCTTGGGCAACCCGAGCGGATCAAGGACACGTTCTCAGACTTCCAGAAGTACCTCTACCAAGGCGCGGTCTGATCGGGCTGACGATAAACGTCGACACCGATCCCAAACTGCTCGACGTGTACGGAGCGTTGGATTCGCTGCCGTCACTCGACCTCGATCCCTCGCCATCCACCGTACGCCAGACGAATCGATCGACCGGGACGAATGACCGAGACGCCCTGACGGACTCCGGACATGCCGTCACGAAGTTTGCACCAGCGTTTGCACCAAACTTTGGCAAACCGGGGCAAACTGTGTCGTTTGCCGTCAACTCATCAGCCGGGGCCGATGAACGAGACACACGAACGGCGAAGAACGAAAACCCCATGAAACCAAACAAAAAAGCCTTGCCCGCAGTGTTTGAGGGCAAGGCTTTTCGAGTGGCGGGGGCAGGATTTGAACCTACGACCTCGAGGTTATGAGCCTCGCGAGCTACCGGGCTGCTCCACCCCGCGTCAGGGTGTCCTTCTTTGTGGGAAGGAGATGCGAAGTATATCGGTTGGCCGCAGGAAGGGAAGGGAGTGGAGTTGTGTTTTTCCGTAATCGAGACATGCTTATTGGATCGGGCAACGAATTCCTTGGAATAGGCGAGACAACCGGAATGAGAAACACGCACGCACTGGCAGTCGCCGTTGGGTTGGTCTTCCTGAATGCCGGTTACGTGGGATGGGGGCAGGAGCCGAAGCCTGCGGCGGCCGATCGCTGGGAACCGGAGATCCGGAAACTCGAAGAGCAGGATCAAAAGTCCGCCCCGCCCATTGGAGCGAACCTGTTTGTGGGGAGCTCCAGCATTCGCCTCTGGAAGTTGGAAACCAGCTTTCCGAAGCACGCCTGTATCAACCACGGATTCGGCGGATCGCAACTGGCCGATTCCGCGCGCTACGCGGAACGGGTCGTGATGCCGAACAAACCCCGCGTGGTCGTGCTTTATGCCGGCGACAACGACATCGCTTCCGGAAAGTCACCCGCCACGGTTCGCGACGACTACCGGATCTTTCGCGACAAGGTTCAGGCGGCATTGCCCGACACGAAAATCGTCTTCGTCTCCATCAAGCCCAGCCCCAGCCGGTGGAAGCTGCGCGAGAAGGCTTTGGAAGCGAACCGGCTCATCCGGGAAGAGATCGCGCACGGCAAGGGCCAGGTGTTCGTTGACGTCTGGACGCCGATGCTCGACCAGGACGGGATGCCGCGCGCCGAGTTGTTCTTGAAGGATCAACTGCATATGAACGACAGCGGCTATGGAGTTTGGAACAAGCTCGTCGAACCGCATCTGACCAAGACGGATGGCTGACGTGACGCGGCAAACGGCAACGATCCGGATGAAACGACGTGTTACTGTCTGATCAATTTGCTGTCTGATCAATCGAGTCATTTAGTGCCATCCCCTCGCTCCATCATTCCGGCGGCAAATCGTCGCGGCTGGATGATTCCGGCGGCGCTGCTGTGTCATATGGTCCTGCTGGTGTGGGGCGCGGCCGATCATTCGCCTTCGGTGGATGAGGTCGGGCACATGGCGGCCGGGGTCAGTCACTGGCAGTTTGGTCGGTTCGACCTGTATCGCGTCAATCCGCCGCTGGTCCGTCTCGTCGCGGCGATCCCAGTCGTGCTGTCGCAGCCCGAGACCGACTGGGGTGACTACAGCGACTTCCCCTCGGCACGCCCCGAGTTTTCCTGCGGCCGCACCTTCATCGAGAAAAACGGCGCGCGGTCGCTGTGGCTGTTTACCATCGCACGCTGGGCCTGCATCCCGTTCAGTCTGCTCGGGGCCTGGATGTGCCATCTCTGGGGACGAGACCTGTACGGCGCGGCGGCCGGTCGATTGGCGTGCCTGCTCTGGTGCTTCAGCCCGACGATCCTCGGTCAGGCCCAGATGATCACGCCCGACACGGGGGCGACGCGGCGCGATTGGTCATCCTGCAGTGGAGGAGTCGGCGCGTCATTGCGGGCACAGACATCCCATTTGAGAAGTGAGCGCCCTTCGCGTAGGGTGTCGTCAACGATTGTCGCGACACACCGAATCTTCGAGCATCAGCGGAAGTGAGGCTTCTCGGATGCTTCGGCCCGGTAGACGTCGTTTCGTGCCTGTACGAACACTTCGCGATCACACCTCTTGGAAAGCCTTGCGAATGCCGACGCTGGATTGGATTGGGAAGCAGGCGGTGCGGAACCATCATCGCGAGGTTCCGTATCGGCTGCTCAAGTGCGACAAGGCGTTGTCGGTGGGCGATCCCGGTAGCGGGAATCTGGTGGTGCAGGGAGACAACCTGGTCGCGTTGAAGGCGCTGCTGCCGTACTACGCCGGGCAGGTGAAGTGCATCTACATCGACCCGCCGTACAACACGGGAAACGAAGGCTGGGTCTACAACGACGCGACGAACAGTCCCGAGATTCGGCAGTGGCTGGGCCGAGTCGTCGGGGCCGAGGCCGAAGACCTTTCCCGCCACGACAAATGGCTCTGCATGATGTACCCGCGCCTGCAATTGCTCAGACAGTTCCTGAGCGATGACGGTGTAATCCTTGTCAGCATCGACGACTTCGAGGCCGCAAATCTCCGATTGCTCATGGACGAAGTGTTTGGGCGGAGGAACTTCATCGCACAGTTGGTTTGGGATAAGACAAGAAAAAACGACGCCAAGCTTTTTTCTGTTGGCCACGAGTACATGCTGGTGTTTGCAAGATCAATGCAGACGCTTCGAGATCGAAAGACTGTCTGGCGTGAACAAAAACCAGGAGCACGGGAGGTCATCGATTATTGGAAGGAGTTGAAACTGCGACATGGTAATGATCATGAAGCAATGCAAGCGGCTCTGCGAGAGTGGTACAAATCTCTTTTGAAAGGCCATCCGTCGAAGAAGCTCAGCCGTTACAAATGGATCGATCAATGGGGGCCTTGGCGAGACAGGGACATCTCATGGCCGGGAGGTGGAGGTCCGCGCTATGATGTGGTTCACCCGGTGACGAATCTTCCATGCAAAGTTCCTGAAGCTGGCTGGCGATTCGCGACGTTTAAGGAAATGCAGCGACAAATACAGCTTGGTCTTGTTGAATTTCGTGGCGATCACACTCAGCCGCCCTTTCGCAAAGCCCATTTGTTTCCGGTTCCGGAAGAGTTCGAAAACGATCCCACCAATTCGGATGATCCAGATGTAGACGCGGATGACGATGATGAGGCTGGTTTGTCGGTGATGCCAAGTGTCATTCACCGGCAGGCTCAAGTGTCGGTGAAGCTCTTGCGTAAGCTATTCTCTGGGAGAACCGTTTTCCCGAATCCCAAAGATCACGAAGTGCTGATGAGGCTCTTCCGATATGTGACAACTGATAACGACATCATTTTGGACTCATTTGCTGGCAGCGGAACGACGGGGCACTCTGTTCTTGACTTGAATCGCCAAGACGGCGGCTCGCGCCGGTTCATCCTCATCGAGATGGAAGAAGCCGTGTGCCGCGATGTCACCACTCAACGATTGACGCGCGTCCTGCAAGATGACGCCATGCGGCAATCGGGGGGGGGGGGCGGAGACTGGAGAGACCTCCGCCAAGCCGTCTGAACGCGGCTTCCGTTTCTGCACGCTGGGTGAGCCGATGTTCGACGAGACGGGGAACATTCGGTCGCACGTCACGTTCTCGGACCTCGCCGCGCACGTCTTCTTCACCGAGACCGGTGAGCCGATCCCGCAGCGTGCGACCGGTAAGACGCCGCTCATCGGTGTCTGTCAGGGAATCGCCTACTACCTGCTTTTCAACGGCGTGCTGGGCGACAAGCGGCCCGGTGGTGGCAACGTGCTGACGCACGCAATTGCCAAATCGCTGTCAGAACACGACGGCCCGCGCGTGGTCTACGGCGAAGCATGTCGGCTGAGCGTGGCGAGCCTGAAACAGTACGGCATCACGTTTCGGCAAGTGCCGTTTGCATTGAAGGTGGACTGACCATGCACGACCACTCTCTGAAGGAATACCAGCAAGACTCGCTCGACGCCCTGGCGAAGTTCTGCAATGCAGTGCGGCAGGCGCTCGGGCAGGCGCGGCGGCCCGTGCATGATGCGTTCCACGCCGTGACAGGACGGGACTTCCTCGACGTGCCGCAAATGCCAGACGTGCCGTATGTTTGCCTGCGGGTTCCCACGGGCGGCGGCAAGACGCTGATAGCGGCCCATGCCGTCGGCGCGGTGGCAAAGCGGCTGGGGCATCAGGACCGGCCCTTGTGCCTATGGGTGACGCCTTCAACACCGATCCGAGACCAGACGTTGCGGGGACTGCGGGACCGCAACCATCCCTACCATCTCGCCCTCAAGGAATCGCTGGGGGTTCCGCTGGAAGTGCTGACACTGGAAGAAGCGCTCTCCGCGAATCGGTCGATGATGAGTTCCGCTGCGGTCATCGTGGTGACGACGATTCAGAGCTATCGGATTGACGAGGAAACGAACCGGCGGATTTATCAGGACAATGGCTACCTGATGGACCATTTCACGGCGCTGCCGGAGTGGATGCGGACGCAGATGACGGATCCGGAGACGGGGCGGGTGAGTTTGTCGCTGGCGAACGTGATGAAGTTGCGCGGCCCCATCGTCATCATGGACGAAGCTCACAATGCTCGGACGAAAACCTCCTTCGATTCGTTGGCCCGCATGGGACCGCTGGCGGTGCTTGAACTGACGGCGACGCCGATTCAGGAACACAACCCGGCGAAGGACATTTACGCCAGCAATGTCTTGCACGCTGTCTCCGCGTTGCAGTTGAAGCGGGAAGGGATGATCAAGCTGCCGGTGGACCTAGAGTCGCGAGAGAACTGGCTGGACGTGCTTGAGCTAACGGTGGAGCGGCGAACATCGCTGGCGGCACGGGCGGCGGCGTGGGGCAAGACCAGCGGGCGCTACGTGCGGCCAATTGCGCTGCTGCAAGCCCAGCCCAAGAACAAGAACAAGGAAACGCACACGGCGGACAAGATCAAGGCGGCGTTGATTGAGAAGCTGAACGTGCCAGCGGAAAGCATCCGCATTGCCACGGGGGAGAACGACGACCTGGGCGACGAAGACCTGAGCCGTCCCGGTTGTCCGGTAGAGTACGTCATCACCGTGGACAAGCTGCGGGAAGGGTGGGATTGCCCGTTCGCGTATGTGCTGGGATCAGTGGGAAACGTGGCGACGGAAACGGCCGTGGAACAGTTGCTGGGGCGCATCCTGCGGATGCCGCAGGCGACGCCGACGGGCGTGCCGGAGTTGGATCGGGCGTATGCCATCGTGCAAAGCGAAGACGTAGCCAAGACGGCGGCGAACTTGGCCGACAGCATGGTGAACCGCTGCGGCTTCGACCGGGTGACCGTGGCGGACGTGCTGCGAGTGCATCGGCGAATGGACGGGCAACCGACGTTGCCGTTCACGGCTATTCCCGTTTCGGCCCCGCCGAACCTGTCGGCGCTCGCTCCCGAAGTTCGGGCGAAGGTGAGCTACAAACCGGATTCGGGGACGATCACCGTTCACCAGACGTTGACCCGTGACGACGCCCAAGCACTGCGGGATGCGCTGCCCGCGCTGGCAGACAAGTCCGCCGTGGAAACCTTCTGGCAAGAGGAACGCGAAGTCGGTACGACCCCGAAAATGCTGGACCAGTACGCCAAGCCGATCCGCGTTCCGCAACTGGCCGTGCGCGATGGGCAACAACTCATCAGGTTTGAGCCAATTGAACTTGATGAGTTTGAATGGAGCCTGAATCGGTGCAACGCCAAGTTCGCCGACGCGGAGTTCTCCGCGGAACTGCATGTCGGGGACCATGTTCTTGTGGACGTGACGAGCAAAGGCGCGGTCAAAGTGGGCGGAGTGGAAGAGGTCATCATGCGGCAACAATCGCTGTTCATCGCCGATGACCATTGGGAGAAGGCGGAACTGGTTCGCTGGTTCGACAAGGAACTCCATCGCGGCGGACAGAATGCGGGCCTGACGGCGGCGGAATCGCAAGCGTGGCTGAACCGCGTGGCCGATCACCTGATTGCGGAGCGGCGAGTCCCAATACCGATTCTGGTTCGCAAGCGGCACGAACTTGCGAACCTGATTTATCATCGCATCGTGGACCACGGTCGGCAGCAAGTTCGCAACGCGGCTCAAACGCTGTTCGGGAGCAAAGGCCAACGTCGGTTGGAAACGACGTTCGAAATACCCTTCGATGTGATGGAGCAAGATTACCTCCCCTATCGGCGCTACACCGACGGCCCGTTCTCCTACCCCAAACACGCCTTCGACCTGATCGGCGAGTTGGGTGACGAAGAAAGCCAGTGCGCGAAGAAGCTGGACGATCACCCCATCGTGAAGCGGTGGCTTCGCAATCTCACCCACGAGAGCGCCGGCGGGTTCAGCCTGCCGTTGTCTCCTGGGCGATTCTTCCCCGACTTCCTGGCGGAACTGATCGACGGACGCATCGCCATCGTGGAGTACAAAGGGCGGCATCTCGCCCGCAACCCGGACGAACTTCACAAGAAGGATGTCGGCGAAATGTGGGAAGCCCGTTCGGACGGAAAGTGCGCCTTTGTGTGGGTGGTCGATCAGGATTGGGCTTCGCTGGAAAGGCGATTGCACTCTGGAATGTAAGCCGCTTTCATCGTTCTGGCTGCAAACGGCGACCGACCGGTTCTACCTCGATTTCGTGGCGATCTTGAAGGATGGCCGCATTCTGGTGGTGGAGAGCAAAGGCTCGGATCGGTGGAGCAACGACGACTCGAAGGAAAAGCGAACGCTCGGCGAATTGTGGTCGAGCCGCAGCGACGGCAAATGCCTCTTCGTCATGCCCAACGGCCCGGATTGGAAGGCCATCACGGCGGCTGTTCGCGGATGAATCGGGGCGAGTGTTCTCGGCAACTGAAACTCACGACGCCTCTTTTGGAGTGCGGCTGCGTGGCAGCTTTAGGAAGCCCAAGGTCCTTGATGGGCGTGGTCGCGGCGGCCCGTGAACTCGACGAATGTTTCGATCGCCCGGTTGGTGAGCCACGCGATTCACAGAGCTTCAGGGTGTGCCGCTCCGTTGTCCACCGACGGTAGTCGGCGGCAAATGCGGATGTCGGCTGTCGAATACGATCCGCAGGACTTCGCCCGGTTGCTCGAACCGCTGCTGCGCGGCGAGGCCGAAGTGGTCTACGGGTCGCAGTATCTGGTGGAAGGGGCGAGTCGAGTGTCGGGTGCCGAGTGTCGAGAGCCAGAAAAATCGAGGCGGCCGGGGGATTACTTGACGGCGACGAAGGGGACGGCGATTCGGCGCGAGCGGCGGGTGCTGGACTTCGGCGTGCGGATGCTCAACGTGGCCGTGCGTGTGCTGTACGGCGGGCGGATCACCGACGAGGCGACCTGTTACAAGCTGTTCCCGACGGACGTGCTCCGCGCCATGAATCTCCACTGCGAGCGGTTCGAGTTCTGTCCCGAGGTCACGGCCAAGGCGTATCGCCTGAAGTTGCGTCTGGTGGAGTTGCCGATTCACTACGCGCCGCGCAGTGCGGCCGAGGGGAAAAAGCTGCGCTGGACCGATGGCCTTCAAGCCTTCACCACGCTCTGGCACTATCGGCGCTGGCGTGCCGGGCGACCGGTGGAATGCACTTGGCGCGAGGGGCTGGTCGTGGGACCGGTTTCGGTTCACACGTAGTCCGGACCCGCTGGTCCGGACCAGCCTGCTTGTCAAAGTGTGCGGCATCGATGACGACTCCGCCGTCCGGACCAACGGGTCCGGACTACGTGGGGTCCGGCCTTCGCAACCGAGGACTCGTTTCATGCCCTTTACCACGGTGATTCCAATGCGAGTCGATCGGCAGGTTTGGCGATCGATCAGGGGGTACCTCTTGCTTGTCGTTTGCGGGTTGGTTCTGGTCGGCTGTCGCAAGCCGACGGATCGGGATCGGTTTCTCGCCGCGGTGGCCGAGGTGCGCGCGGGAAAGGTGACGGCGATCGATCAGCGGGATTTTCCACAGCTCACCGACAACGATCTGGCCGGACTGGCGGGACTGACACAGCTCGAAGAACTCAACCTCGACAACTGTCCGATCACCGATGCCGGGCTGGCGCATCTCGCCGAGTTGACATCGCTGCGGTCGCTGTCGCTGACGAACACGCGGATCACGGACGACGGCTTGAAGCCACTGGCGGGATTGCACAGCCTCGAATTCTTCCGCGCCGACCGGACGCGGATCACCGACGTGGGGCTGCCGCATCTGGCGAAGCTCAAGAACCTGCGTGAAGTGTCGTTCTGGCAGAACTACATCACGGACAACGGACTGGCGGTCTTCAAAAACGTGCCGCGGATCGAACGCATTGCGCTGGATGGCTCCGCCGTCACCGATGCCGGATTGGAACACCTCAAGGGGATGCGCAACCTGCAGTTTCTGGCCGTCGGGGCCACGAAGGTGACGAACGAGGGTGTGCAACGAATCCGCTCCGCGCTGCCGCGTGTGGAGATTCGACAATGAGGCTGTCCACTCAAGCCGGTGATTCCCGGGTTGCAGGCAGCGCGGCTGATCATGCCACGCCGGAACAGAAGGGGAGGAGGAACGACCACTCCACATCTGTCGCCCGGTCCGGATTTTCGCTCGTCGAGTTGCTGGTCGTCATCGCCATCATCGCGATTCTGTTGGCCCTGCTGCTGCCGGCCGTGCAGATGGCGCGCGAGGCGGCGCGTCGGACGCAGTGCCGCAACAACCTCAAGCAACTCGGCCTGGCGATGCACAACCACGAGTCCACATTCGGCCGGCTGCCGGGCAACGGCTGGGGCTGGGCCTGGGTGGGTGAACCGGATCGCGGCAGCGGCAAGAAACAGCCGGGGGGCTGGATTTACCAGTTGTTGCCGTTCGTGGAGGCGGCCGCCGTGCAGAGTCTGCCCAGGGATCGTCTGGTGCAAACGCCGCTGGCTCTGTTCGTCTGTCCGTCGCGCCGCCCGGCCGATCCGTCGGACAACCTGCCGACGATCAACCTGCGGAACGCGCCGTGGATGCCCGTCGTGGCCAAGACGGACTACGGCGTCAACGAGGGAGACTTCATCACGAACACGCCCGAGGGACCGCCCACGCTGCTGGCGGGGGATGATCCGAACTACCCGTGGACCGACGTGTCGCAGGCCACGGGCGTCTGCTTTCTGCGCAGCGAACTCGCCTTGCGCGACATCACCGACGGCACATCGAACACGTATCTCGTCGGCGAGAAATACGTGACTCGCGCGAACTACCGCACGGCGGTCGATGCCGGACACGACCAGTCGATGTACACGGGCGTGGACCTGGACATCAACCGCTGGACGCTGGGGCCGCCGCTTCAGGACGGGGTGGTGTCTGCCGAGCGGTACTTCGGCAGCGCGCACTCCGGCGGTTGCCACTTTCTCTTTTGCGACGGCTCGGTCCGCACGATCTCGTATGCGATCGACACGGAAGTTCACCGCCAAACCGGCCATCGCCACGACGGGCTGCCTCGCTCCACGCCCTAACCCGGATTATTCACCACGGAAAACCCAGCGCGGCTTCACTGCGTTCAGCCGCAACCAAACGGGAAGCAGAATCGCCCAGTCGTGGTCTGGCACAGGACAAAGGAAAGCCCGGAGGGAACCA
>JAYTIB010000264.1:0-14202 GCA_043732205.1 Schlesneria sp.
CATGGATTGTGCCGCTCTCTGCCAACTCCCTGAGCTTCTCAAGCGGCAGCGGTCCGAACTCTTCGCCGAACATGCGGTAAAGCCACTGATCTGTCATGCAAGAACTCCTTGGAAACCCGCCACCTGATTACGAGTCATGCTGGCTTGGTTCTCCAACACTCGATCGCCAGACAGGTGGGAAATGGAGAGTGGGGGATGCAAACCGTTACCACTTCAGTGTGGAACGCGGGCGATTTTCCCGATTCGCTGAAGCCGGGCAAGGACCGCCCGGCAGTCCTCACAGCAATTTGACAACATCAACACAAAACGCATGATTCGGTCCGCATCTTCACGGTCCACCGCCCGCAAATGACCTCTGCAAGATTCGTGAGACAAGTGAGCGAGCACCCGAATCGAACACAACCCCGGCAGGCCGTGGATGGCCTGCCGGGGCGGCTTGGTTGTTGCATGGTTGCGTTGTCAGAGTTGTGTCAAACATCCCGATTCAAACGTGACGCGGCCTAGAATTCGCCGAGCGGTTCGCCGTCTCTCGGGTTGGCCAGTCGGCGGAGATTGTTGTAGTCGATGTTGTCCGAAATGAAACGGACGGTGCCGTCTCCGAGCAACGCATGGACGCCACCGACGTGCAGGCTGAACGGCTCGTCATTCGGTCCGCAGTTATTCGTGCTCCACGGGCAGGACGCGGGTCCACCGTTCGGCGTCTTGTTTTGATTGATGAACCCACCGCGATTGGCCGGCGGCCCCGAAATCCCGCTGCCATTATCAGGGTCGGCCCAACGGCCCGGAATCCCAAAGTTTCCGCCTGGCGTGTACGGCGTTGAATTCGCTGCTGAGGCCAATTGAGTCGTGTCAATCGCACGGCCCGGCACACCCAAAAGACTGCCGCTGCTTTCGTCGTAGGAGCCGCCATTGTTGGTCGGGCGACCCGAGTCTTCGATGACCAGAATGGTGTTGCTCAGACCATCGGTGCAGGCAGCGATCTTTTTGCAGAAGCCCAAGGCACCGGCGATGTCAACGCCCTGCACCTTTGGTTGCCGGTTGCCCGCAGCGTCGAAGTCGACATAAGCGACCGGCATGTAGTCGGTCAGGCCGTAACCCAAACCGTCCGGCCCGGTGGTGCCGTTGCTGGGGCAAAGGTAAGCCCCAATTCTCGTCTTGGCGAGAATCTGGTTTGACCCGGAAGTGTAGGAAGCGTTGAAGTTCCATGCGTTGTACAACGGAGCCTGATCGGTGTACGGGAGGATCGCGGTGTTGAGTGCGCACGGAAAGAATCGGCGGACCACCGGGTTCGTCGATTCATCCGTGCTCTCACCGGAACTCGGGAAGCAGTTGTAGGTCCCTTCGTAGTTGAAAATCGCCAAGCCCATTTGCTTCAGGTTGTTCTTGCACTGTGTGCGGCGTGCGGCTTCGCGCGCCTGTTGAACTGCGGGCAGCAGTAATGCGATGAGCACGGCGATGATCGCGATCACCACCAACAGCTCGATCAGGGTGAAACCCTTCCTGCGGACTGAGACTTTGGACATGTTGGACACTTCCCTCTTCATTGGTTTGGAACCGAAACAGACTCACGACAGAAACTTTGCACCGCGCTTCCTGCGACACTCCCATCATCCCTGAGCTTCCGCTGCGACGAGCAAGCGTTTACGCCATGAGCAGCCCTCCTTCTTGGCCAACACCGATCCAGAAATCCGCTTCGCAATCCTTCGCCGAAGCGTGCCGCCAATACGCGGCTTGGATGTGCAGTCAGCTTAGGGCGAAATGTGAAGAGCAGATGAATGCCCTGTGAAAACTTCCGCACGTCCGTGAATCGCCGCGCGGAAGATTCGCACCCGTGGCTTCCTCAATGGGTGTGGCAAGATTTCCGGGCAGGATCAGCCGGAACGCGCTAGCGCCCGGTTCTCTCGTTCGCGCCGCACGTCGCATACCTCACGCGGCCGAAGGTCGTTTAACCGCGTGGGCATCGCCCCGCGCGTGAGCGGTGATTCACGCTCATAACACGCGGGGCGATGCCCACGCGGTTAAACGAAAACATCTCATTCACGCCCGCGAGCGGTACAACCGGGGCTAGCGCCCTGCGGCTGATTGAGTTGCCAGAAAGAAAGATGTGCCACACCCCTTCAATGTGGAGGGAGTCAGCACGGTGTGACTCGAACGATCAACAACGTAGAATCCCGACCGTCGTAGAATCCCCGGCCGTCCGCTCCCGCGCGTCCGTGTCGGATCGGAAGACCGCCTCAACGAACGAGCCGGTTGTGATCGGTCTTCCGGTTCGGTTTTGGTTCCCCCATTGAATGTGAGCAACATGGATTCCAAGTACTCGCTGGTCGACGCCTCCCACATTCTGTCGCCGTCGATGCTGGTCTATCGCGAGATCGTCGATCGCAACCTGCGGAAGATGATCGCCATCGCCGGCGGTGTGAACCGGCTGCGACCGCACTGCAAGACGCACAAGATGCCCGCGGTGACCCGGCTGGAACTGGCGATGGGTATCACCAAACACAAGTGCGCCACATTCGCCGAGGCCGAGATGCTGGCTGACTGCGGCGTGAAGGACATCTTCCTGGCGTACAACCTGGTCGGGCCGAACATCGGCCGCGCGGTCAAGTTCGTGCAGAAGTATCCCGGAGTGACGTTCGCCGTCACGGCGGATGATTCGCGGATGATCGCCGCGCTCAGCGATGCGATGGCCGCGGCCGGTACATCGATCGAGGTGCTGCTCGACGTCGATCCCGGCCTGCATCGAACGGGCGTGCTCCCCGGTCCGCAGGCGGCGGAGTTGTACCAGCAGATCGTCGACGCGAAGGGATTGAAGCCCGGCGGGTTTCATCTGTACGACGGTCACAACCACCAGATGAACCTCGCGGAACGGACGACCGCCGTCTTGGCGGGCTGGGACGGCGCGGCCCGTCTGCGGGATGACTTCGTGCGTCGCGGCTGGCCGGTTCCGCGCATCGTCTGCGGGGGCACCGGATCGTTTCCGATCTTTGCCAAGCTGACGGACCCCGCCGTCGAACTGGCGCCGGGAACGTGCGTGTTTCATGACTCGGGCTATGGTGCCTCGTTCCCCGACATGGACTTCGAGCCTGCCGTCGCCATGCTGACCCGAGTGATCAGCCGCCCGGCCCCCGATCGCCTGACGTGCGACCTCGGAAACAAGTCAGTCGCGTCTGACCCACCCAAAGGCCAGCGAGTCTTCTTCCCCGATCTGCCGGATGCCGAGCAGGTGCTGCACAACGAGGAACACCTGGTCCTGCAGACTCCTCTGGCCGAGCGCTACAAACCGGGCGACGAACTGCTGGCGATCCCCAAGCACGTCTGCCCGACATCGGCCCTGCACAAGCAGGCGTACGTCATCGAAGGGGGGCGCGTGGTCGACATGTGGGACGTGACCGCAAGAGACCGGTGTTTGACGATCTGAGCAGCCCAGGCAGCCGAATCTCTTCGAATGGTTGACCGACAAGATCACCCGCGCAACCGCCAACGAAAACGAATGAGCTCAAACACAGTGAACAATCCCTCCACTTCGCGAGTCTCCACCGGCATCCCCGCATTCGATCAGCTTCTCGGTGGCGGTCTGTTGCCCGGAACGCTGACGGTCGTGATGGGAGCGACCGGCATCGGCAAGACGCAGCTTGGCCTGCAATTTGCCGAGGCGGGACGACAGCAAGAGGGCCAGCGCGGCATCCTGTTCGACATGACGTCGCGCGGCGACGCTCAGAACCATGCCGACTACGCCCGGCGGATGTTCGGCTGGAATTTGAAGCAACGCATGGTCGACGAGCCGTGCAATCCCGAGGACATCTGGAACCTCGACCGGATGCGGTCCGATTACTTTCACATCTTCGAACGCTCCGGCCGCCGGGTGTCGATCAAAGATCTGGAACACGACCAATGGCAGGAGTGGAAGATCGAACTGAACCGCAAACTGGAGCAGGCGATCGCCTTCTTCTACGGCAACTTCGTGCATGGCGTCCGGCGATGTGTGATCGACGGTGTCGAACCGACGGACCGCGCGAGCGACTCGTTCCAGTTCCACGTCTTCGACTACATCTATCACCAGATCCTGCACAAGGACGCCGACTGGGTCGCCCGCGATCTGTTCCGAATCCACTTCCGCGCGCACGAGGCCGAAGTGCAAAACCACATGTACGACCACCGCCAGATCGCGACGGTCCTGCTGTACACATCGCATGAAGTGCTGCTGGACGAACTCCTCTGCCGGCCGATCGAGAGCGGTGATGAACTGTCGAACGCCAACACCGTCATCCTGATGGGCAAGGTGCGCGACGGCCTGAAAATGCGCCGGGCACTGCACGTCGCCAAGCACCGCGGCAGCGCCTGCGATGACGGCATCATCCCGTTCGAGATCAATGAGCAGGGTCTGGTGCTGAGCCGCGAATGACCGGTTCGCACGCCATTCGGAGATTCGAGCGAATGGCGAAATCCGGGGTCGCACCGGTTGAAGGTCGACTGTTCCGAAGACTCCAGCGAGGTTCTGCCTCAGACCGACGAAGGAAGGCGATTGCAAATTGATAATTGCGAATTTCCAAATGCAAATTGGAGAACAAAGGACTCGCGTCGGGTGCGTTGTGAATCCTTCAATTTGCACTTTGCAATTATCAATTTGCACTTTGCAATCTCTTCACAAACGCGACTCAAAGAGTCACATTCCAGACTCGGAGGAGTCCACGTACCCTACATCCATTACGACACCACATGCACGAGCATCATGTCGTGCCAGTCGAGGGTCCAGTCGCTGCTGCCGACCAGGACGAGTTTGCTGCCGGAATCGAGCAGGTTTAGATCGCGGCCCAGCGTGGTGACGAAGGCCAGCAGTTCTTTGGGAGCCCAGGCAACCGCCGGGGTTTCCACGGGGATGACGCCCCAGAACAGGCACATGCGGCGCGCGACTTCCGGGCGGTCGGTCAGCGCGATGATCGGCACGTGCGGTCGCTGCTTGGAGATCGCCATCGCCGTCTTGCCGCCGGCGGTCGCGGCCACGATCACGTCGGCCCCCAGATGGGCCGCGGCCGTGGCGGCACCGTGAGTGACCGCTTCGGTGATGGCCGTCGCGCGGTTGCGCGGAAGGCTGCGGGAGTCGGCACCGGCCTGTCGCGGTTCGAGCAACCGTTCCGCTTCGCGCGCGATCCGGCTCATCATGGCCACCGCTTCCACCGGGTAGTCTCCCGCCGCCGTCTCACCCGACAGCATCACGGCATCGGTGCCATCCAGGACCGCGTTGAAGACGTCGCTCGCTTCCGCACGGGTCGGCAGTTCGTTCTTCTGCATCGAATCGAGCATCTGGGTGGCGGTGATGACCGGCGTGCGGTGCTCGTTGCACAGGCGGATGATCTTCTTTTGCAGGCCGGGGACGCGGAAGATGTCGGTCTCGACCCCCAAGTCGCCCCGTGCGACCATCACGGCGTCGGCTTCCGCGATGATCGCTTCCAAGTCGGCGATCGCCTCGGCCTTTTCAATCTTCGCCACGATCCACGGCGGTGTCTTGGTGGGATGCGCGGCGATCACCTGGCGGAGCAGCCTCAGATCCTCCACGCGACGCACAAAGCTCAGACCGACGTAATCGATCTCGTGATCGAGCGCCCATTGCAGGTCGACGCGATCCTTGTCCGTCAGGCTGGGTGTGCTGAGTGTCACGCCGGGCAGATTGACTCCCTGCCGGCTGCGGATCAGTCCCGGCTGAAGCACTTCGCATAACACGCGACCGACGGCCGAATCCTGTTCGATGACCCGCAGCGAGACGATGCCGTCGGCCAGCAACACACGGTCACCGGGACGAAGGTCATCGACCAGCGGTTCGTACGTGCAGGTCAATTGAGGAGGCGTGACGTCGGTCCGGGCAATGGCTGTGGCCCGGACAAACTCCACGGTCGTCCCCTGCCGCATCCGCAGCCCCTCTTCGGGCAGGAGACCCAGACGAATCTTCGGGCCGGACAAGTCGCCCAGGATGGCGATCGGACGTCCACTGTCGCGCGACAGGGAACGAATCCAGCCGACCATCTGCGTGAACCATTCGTGGCTTCCATGCGCAAAGTTCAGGCGGAAGACATCCACCCCGGCATGAACGAGTTCAGCGAGCTTTTCGAGCGATCCCGAAGCGGGGCCGACGGTCGCGACAATCTTTGTCTTGACCAGCGCACCTTCCTTGTACCGCGGTTGTGCCGAGTCCATGAGCGTTTTCCTTCAATCGAGTTTCTGCGACCGCACGACGCCTGTGCCGACCACCCGTGAGCAGCTCTGGTTCACATGAGACCTGCATCCGACGCAAACCCGATGCCACGCCTGTCGGAGAAATCATCGCCGATTCAACAACCCAGTTTGAGCATGAGGAACCACGGAAAACACGGAATTTCACGGAAGTGGATGAGTTGAATATGTCGACACCTTGCACTGCGTCTGCTGGGCAGGATGTGATGCTTTCGCGCAACCTCTGACTCTTCTCCGCTTCCGTGACCTTCCGTGTTTTCCGTGGTGATCATCCGGGCTAACGGCTCGGATCAGGCTTCGCGTTGAACAGCTTGCCGTTGATCGGCTTGACCACTTCGCCCGGCTTGGCGATTGGCAGCTTGGCGGTCAGCTTGATGTTCTTGGGGGGCAGGCAGCCGTCCTCATTGCAGACCTGATAGTTGACGGTGATCTCCATGTCCTCGGTCAGGCCGCCGGCTTCCTTCGGAATCTGCAACGTGCCGCGGATCTGGATTTCCCCCTCATGGACGAACGCATCCTCGTCCGAGCCTTTGAACCGGAACGCGGTCCCCTTCGGGTATTTCACATCGACCAGTTCCACCTTGTGCTTCGACTTCCAACTGATCTTCACGGGTTTCAAGTAGTCAGGCACTGGAGGGTTGGCGTTGACGTGCCAGCCCTTGGTGATGTTCAGCACCACGACCACCTGGCAGGCACTCCCCGCCGGCAGCTTGTCCACGGACAGGAACGCCTGCGCGCGGACATGCTCGTCCTTCTTCGGCGGTTCCTCTTTCTGGTTGGAAGCCTGGACCAGCGGCGCATCGGACGGCGCCGTCTGCTTGGCATTCGCCTGTGCCACGTGCTTCGGGATGGTGATTCCGGACTGGCCGTCGGGCTGGTCGGCGGCCAGCAGTTCGGACATCGCCAAGGCCAGCACGGTCAGGCCGCGCGGTGACTGATCGAGATTCGAGGCGAACAACTCGACGATCGTGCGCGCTTCATCCAAGTACCGCTTCTCCTTGGTCAGCTTGGCGAGCTTCAGCAGATTGCGGGCGCTGACACTGTTGCCCGCGGGAAGAACGCCGTCGTAGCAATTCTTCGTGCGCGCCAGCAGTTCCTCGTGCTGATGCGATGTGAAGAAGAACGCGCCGCCGACTTCGTCGCGAAACATTTTCAACTGGTCGTCTTGAAGTTGCCGCGCGGCTTGCAGCCACTTGTCATCGCCGGTGGCGTCGTGCAGTGCGAGAAGTCCGTCAATGACGAACGCATAGTCGTCGAGGTAGGCATTGAGTTTCGCTTGCCCCGCAGTGTAGACGTGGAGCAGCCGCCCTTGTGGATCGCGGAGGTTCGTCATCAAGAATGTCGCGGCCTTTTCAGCCGAATGCACCAGTTCTGGCTTATTGAGGATTCCTCCCGCGCGAGCGAATGCCCCAATCATTAAGCCGTTCCAGCCAGCCAGAATCTTTTCGTCACGAAGTGGCTTCTTGCGCAGATTGCGAACTTTCAGAAGCCGATTGCGGTGGCCTTGGAACTCATCGCTCCCGCTGGCAACAACCTGATTGGCAACAATAACTTTAAGGGGCGGACCGGGGAGCATCTTTGGAGAAAGTCTCAACACATTCCCATATTCGAAGTCCGGCAAGTCTTTGACGTGGTACGCGTCTTTGAACCTAGTCGCATTGGCCTCGAAGATCTTGTCGATGTCGCGGGCTTCCCAGACATAGAACTCCCCCTCGATCCCGTTGGTCTCGGCGTCGAGGGCCGAGTAAAAGCCCCCTTCGTTCGAGGTCAGTTCACGCTCGACGAATTCGAGGATTTCCTCGGCCACCTGGCGGTACAGCGGGTTCTGGGTGGTGACGTACGCACTGGCGTAGACGTCCACCAGTTGAGCCTGGTCGTACAGCATCTTTTCGAAGTGGGGGACATGCCACTGGCGGTCGACCGAGTAACGATGAAACCCGCCGCCGACGTGATCGCGGATGCCCCCGCAGGCCATCTGCATCAGCGTCAGGTCGAGCAACTTCGCCGCTTCGGGATTCGGCTGCCGCGTCAACGTCGCTTGGACAAACAGCAGCTTGGACGGTGTCGGGAACTTCGGGCTCTTCGCGCGTTGCGGCGTGAAATCGACGCCACCGAATTCCGGGTCGATGCTGGCGACGACCGCATCGAACGACTTCTGCACCAGGGCCGCATCGGCATCGACCGGCTTGAGCGCCATCTTCGGCCGCATCACGCGCCGGGTATGGTCGGCCAGAATCTCGGCATTCCCCTCCATCGTCTCCTTCTTGTTCTTCCAGAGATCGATCAGCCGTTCGAGGACCGTGGGGAATCCGGTCGCGTTGTCGGTGTCTTCGGGGGGAAAGTAGGTACCGCCCGCCACCGGCTTGGCATCGGGTGTCAGGAACATCGACAGCGGCCAACCGCCGCTCGACGGGGATCCGATCGCCTGGTAGTAGACCTGCAGGGCAGTCATGTAAACGTCATCGACATCGGGGCGTTCTTCGCGGTCGACCTTGATGCAGACGAAGTTGTCGTTCAGCGTCTTCGCGATCGCCTCGTTCATGAAGACCTTCCGCTCCATGACATGGCACCAATAGCAACTGCTGTAACCGACCGACAGGAAGATCAGCTTCCCTTCCTTGCGGGCCTTTTCGAACGCCTCGGGCCCCCACGGATACCAGTCGACGGGGTTGTGCGCGTGCAGCAGCAGATACGGGCTGGTTTCGCGGGCCAGCCGGTTGGGCTTTCCCTTGGCCTTCGCATTCGCCTGCGTGTCATCGACCGCATTCCCCTGTCGGGCGGCGCAGCCGACCAGGATCAGACCGGCCAGAAACAGAATGACCGCGCGCGATGTTGCCAGCAATTTCATGGTGTCACAGCTCCGTCCGTCGAGCGAACCGATAAGCCGCGTGGGGATGCGGCTGTCAAAGACGGCGGCATTCTAAGTCCAACCCGCGCACCGGGGAAGTCCGATGGAGAACGCGGATGATGCGCGGCGAGACCTACTGTAGTCCCGTCGCTCCGCCGACGGGACCGCAGCGATGGCGTAGGCATCTGCACGCTCGCTCGTTGCCGCACGTCCCGCCGGCGGAGCGGCGGGACTACGGTAGATTGTCGTCTGTCACTATTGATTACTTTTGAGTGCTGCCAAACCCTCGTTTCGCAAGATGAGCCACGACAGTGCCGCACCCGTGAAATAGACGAGGGCTCCGGCCCACAGCACATCGGAGACGAAGTGGCCTCCCTGAACGACGCGCGTCAGACCCATGCCGAAGCCGAACAGGATGCCGACGACGAAGCAGCCGGTCGTCAACCGGGGCCGCTGTCGCCCAATCACAAATCCAGGGGCCATCAGGTAGAACGCGACCGCCGCGTGACCCGACGGAAAGGATGAGTTGCGGCTCCGTTCGTGAGCCCAGTTGCCGACGGGCAGGAACTCCTTTTCACCGTTGAACTCGACGCACTGGATCGGTCGCGGGCGACCCCACAAGTGCTTGAAACCGACGTTGACGATCAACCCCGGTCCCAGCACCAGCATCAGCGCGAGGAAGATTCCGGCCCGTCGAATCGCCATCGAATCACGCCACTCGGGCCGCGGCAGAATCCACCGTCCGAACAGCGCCACCACCGCGCCGCCGATGCCGACCACAATCGACGGCAGCGTCCCCTGCCGGTAAATGGTCAACCAGGGCTGAGCCAGTTCATACGTCCACAAATTGTCGACGCGATCGTAAAACAGGCCGGCAATCATCAGGTCGAAATCGGTCCAGCGGATGAGCAAACTCGCCAACAGCAATCCCAGCAGCGGGGACACAACGGGCCATGTGCGGTGGAAGACGACCTCGCGCGGAGACGCGGAGCAGCCGTTCTCCCCGGCTTCGGAATGAGCTTCGGAACTTGCTTCGGTGGCGACGTCAGGATCGAAGAGGGCGAGCGGCTTCGGTTCCCGCGACGCATCAACGACGGGTCTGGCAACTCTCATGGGAGACTCCGCGATGACGACAATGAATGCGGATGCGGATGGCCGGCGATCGCGCGCGTCGGTTCGCGACGCTCCGGCCAAGCACGCAGGGAACCGCCGTGCCAGACCCGGTATCGTCTCGACTTGTCCGGTCCGATTGGCACCACAACGGAACCGATCTCTTCCATCGTCGTGAATGCGCCCGCCAATCGGGGGGGAACCGGCGAAGCGTCGTCGGTGACGATCAGAGCATCGCGGCCCGCGCTGTCTTTCGGGCCGCCCCAGACATCGTGCTGCGAATCGATGACCTCACCAACATTCCAGCGGTACACGCGGGGCTGGCCCGGCAGGTAATAGGCCAGCTCGCTGACCGGCCCGCGCGACGTCGCCGCCACCACCAGCATGTCTTGTGACTGCGGCAATGAATTCCGCAGAACGGCGACTTGGTTGGCCATCTCACGCCAGCCACGCAGTCGGCCGGTGGGGTCGAGTTTCGTTCCGGCCAATGGTGAGGCGGGAATGAGGAACGGCACCAGCGCGACTGCGACTGACAGGATAGCCCCGAGTGCGACAGCGGGTGTCAACCAATGCCGGTACGCATCCAGTCGGGCCGACAACGAGACCTCACCGCAACTCCACGCGGCGACGAGAATGACTCCTGTCAGATGCAATGCCGCCGGCCAGTTCGGTTGCACGCGCTGGAATCCGCTCAACGCCGCCACCGCCAACAGCGGCACTCCGCCAAAGCACAGCAGAAAACGTTCGCGACGCGGCAGGCTCAAAAACTTCTTCAACACGACCACTGTCACCACCAGCAACATCCAACAGACCAGCGGCGACAGGATGCCGAACTGTCCGGCCATGAATTCGCCGAACAATTTCAGATGCCGCAGACTCGATTCGGACTGGGGATCAAAGTGTCCGCGCGTGTGTCCGAGAGTGAGCCATCCGTGGGTGTGGTTCCACCATAGCACCGGCAGAAAACAGGCGGCACTGCCGAGTACCCACAGCCAGAAAGAGGGTCGTTTCAGTTTGGACCGGTCGGCTGTTCCGGACGCCAGAAACAACACCGCCAGTGGAAACAGTCCGAGCGCCGACTGCTTGGCGAGCAACCCCGCACCGGTGGCGATGATCGCCGGCATCAGCCAGCGGAGATCGATATCGTCCGTCTCAAACATCCGCCACAGGCAGTACACGGATGCCGTCCACGCCAGCAGGAACGGCGCGTCAATGGTCATCAGCAGGCAGAGCGCCGTCATGCCGGGCGACGCGGCCACCACCAGCAGCGACCAGACTCCCGTCTTGTGGCCGAACATCCGACGTCCCAATTCGTAGACCACCCACAGCCCCGCCGTTCCGAGCAATGTGGCGGGAAGCCGGATCGCAAACTCGGAATCCCCCCCGACGGCTGTGGCCAGCGCGATCAACCACGCGATCAGCGGCGGCTTGCTGAAGTAGCTCCAGTCGAGTTGCCGTGACCAGTCCCAGTAGTACGCCTCGTCGGGGATCAATTCCAGCGGGCACGCGAGCAGATACGCGACTCGCACGAGGAGCAACAGCAACAGGCCGGCCATCACGCGGCAGCGCTCGGAAGCGACCAGCGTGCGCCACAGCGCCGCCGACTCTTCGCCAATGCCGCTCTTGATTGCGCCGACACCAATCACAATCTGCCCCGCGATCCAATCACGTGCGAATCACCCCCGACAGCCACGCCGAGACCCCGCCACCCACGACCACTGGAATCCAAGCCGCCAGGTCGGCCGGAACGAGTTGATTCATTCCCAGAACCTGGCTTCCCTGTATCACGCCGAACAGTGACACCAGAACGAAACCACTCAGCGCCGAATCCGCCACGATCCCCGGACTCTCGCGACGGACCATCAGCGGAACGACGATCAGGATGGCAATCACATTCAGCAGCGGTTGCACCAGCCGGGAGTGAAAATGCAGGACGAGCCGATGCACGGAGACGAGTCCAAATGCGGGACAGCGGATTCGTTCGAGCAGCTCCGTCGTCGACAACAGCGAGTAGCTGGAGCTGCGCTGGCACAACTGGTCACTGGTAACCGACGAAACCACGAACGCATTCCGGGTGTTGTCGGGCAGCATCACAACATCGCGCCCGCTGTCGGTCAGCCGTTGACGCAAGTCGGCGGGTGACGGAGACACGTCGCGCAACAACCATCCCGCCGGCCGCTTTCCCCGCGCCGGAAAGAAGGTGGCGGTCGGGGCCTCCAGGATCGTGATCTCATTCACCAACCCCGGAGCGGGTAGGACGAACGATGCCTTGTCGATCGTCCGGTTCGACAGACGAATCGATTGTCCATCGATCGAGATCCGGGTCGAATGATCCGTGAACGATTCGACATCGTGACGAGTGGCATCGCCACCGCCACGGGTCTCATAGGCTGCGTGGGCAATCCGCGGGACGACGAACTCCTGGTTGACAGCCAGCAACAGGAACACCCCCGAACTGGCGATGATCAGCGGGGCCAGCACGCGATACATCGGGATCCCCGCGGCTAGCAGTGGATGCAGTTCACCGCTGCGCTGCAACATGACCAGCAACACCATCAGCGAAATGATCGTCAGTGCGGGGCCGGCCCGGTCGAGGAAGAACACCGACTGGTACGCATAGCATTCGGTGATCGCCCTCAGCAATGCGGGCGTCCCTTGGTCCCCGTTGCGAGTCAGGAATTCGTCGAGGTTCTCCAGCAGATCGATGACGATTACCAGCCCGAAGGTGGCGATGAAGCACACCCCGAACGTGTGGAGAAGCCTGCTCAGCAGATAACGATCAAATGTCATTTGGCCCCGCGTCCGGCGGCGTCGAAGACGATGGCGGCACCCGCTGCGCCATTCCGTGCTGACTCGAAGCATTGGCCGGGCGGGATTGGAGAGCAATTCACCCGGACGGTCAAGACGATTCGGGGCGGGAGACACGGGGCAGGAGACAGGAGGCGCGGAGATCTGACTGTGACAATCGATGTCGGCGTTCGCGTCTGCCGACTATGGTCCAAGTCATCGCGAGCGCTAACAACGAATACGGGCTGTCCGACATTCCAGTTGAATGTTGTGTGACGTGAGCGGCAAGGCGCGAGCCGCCGGTGATTTTCAGCGAACCGGCGGCTAGCGCCTCGCCGCTCACGGGTGTTGTTCAACAGCTATGGCGGAGAGTCCAAATCTCCGTGGCAACTCCATGAGCCGGTGGGCGCTAGCCCCGGTTTGAACGTGCGACCCAAGCAAGAATCGGACGCTAGGTGGTCGAACAACTTTGATTTGCCGGGTTGCTGTAGCACGGACGCCTCGTCCGTGCGCCCATCGATATCGGAGGTTTCGCACGGACGAGGCGTCCGTGCTACGGGGGAAATGAAAGTTGTTCGACCAATCGCGCGTTCCGGCTGAACCCGCCCGGAAATCTTGCCACACCCGCGTCAACGTTCGATCAAGCCCGCCTTGCTTGAGGGTCGAAAGAGAGATAGCATTTGAAACGCTTGATGTGTTCCCCGCCTGAAAATCACGAGCCCAAAGCGTCAACGAGGGAGTCACGGAAAAACCAAAGAGTTCGCTGACTCGCTCTCCGTGACTCCCTCGCTGACGCTTCGGGTTCGTGTTCACTCGCCACGCAAATTCAACCCCGCCCCCCGAGCCTCATTTGATGCCGCGAATCGCGACCATTGTGCCGTGCTTGTTGCTGACCCTTTGCGGATCAGCGGCCACCGCCGCCGATGCACCGGTCCCGGCGAAGGAACTGCACTTCGCCAACGATGTGGTCCCGATCTTCAGTCGGTACGGCTGCAATGCCTCCGGTTGTCACGGGAAATCCGAGGGCCAGAACGGGTTCAAACTTTCCGTGTTTGGGTTCGACCCGGCCGCCGACCATGTGGCGCTCACCCAAGAATCCCGCGGACGCCGCGTGCTGCCGACGATTCCCGAGAAAAGCCTGCTGTTGTTGAAAGTCTCCGGAGGCATGCCGCATGGTGGCGGAGTTCGCATTCTGCGGGGGACCGACGAGTACCGTCTGTTGCGGGACTGGA
>JAYTIB010000265.1:0-5537 GCA_043732205.1 Schlesneria sp.
TTGTTGCTCACGTTCAGTCCGTGATGCGTCACCATGAACAGGTCGACCTGGCCGATTGGATTGTTGGGGGTCATCAACTTGGCTTCGGTGTTCCACGTCAGATCGCCGCAGGTCAGGAACCGGAACTTGCCGAACGTGAACAGCACGCTGACACTCTTCGCATTGTCCGACGGATCGTCGGCCTGCGGCTTGTGCAGCGCCGCATGCGGATTCGCCGGCCCCTCGTTCGGAATGACTTCCCCGCTGGCGGTCACGATCTTGAGTTGCAGTGGAGCCCCCGGCGAATCCAGGGTGAACGTGTCACCGGCCTTCACCGCCTTGCTCTGGTTTTGCGATGCGGCGCGGTACAGCGCGATCCGCTCGCCGAACTTGCCGTCTTCCTGCAGCGAGTCTGGGATGCCGCGATCCCAGAAGTTGTTGATCTTGATCTTGTCCGCCAGCGCCGCGTGGTTGCCATAGTGGTCCAGGTGCCAGTGCGACACGGACGCATGATCCAGGTGATCGAGCTTCGCCACCTTCTGGATGACGTTCAAGATCCGGTCGCGATCGCGGCCGCCGTTGTCGGGGTAGCCCGAATCGATCAGCAGCGATTCGCCCGCCGGAGTGACCAGCAACGTCGCGGCTCCTCCTTCGACGTCAATGAAGTAGATGTCGAGCCGGCCATCGGCCGCCCCGGCAAACAGGCGCGAGGTCGACAGCAGGCACAGGCAGACGGTGAGCAGGCGGATCATGGGGCAGTCTCCGAAAGTGAGTGGGGCGGGTTGTCGAGCAAGATAACGTGTCGACGTCCGGGGCTCCAATCCGGACGGTGGAGATTCATCGCACTCCAAACTCGCTTCAATCCGGCATCACCACCGGCTATCGTGCCGCGCTGTGAACTCGTCCCCCTTTCCGGAGCCCGCCACCATGCAGCGCATCGAACGCGAACAAGCCCGCAAGTACGCCTTTGATTTCCGAGACGAACCGCTGCTGCGGATTCAGCCGGGTGAAACCGTTGAGATCGAGACGTACGACGCCAGCACCGGGTTCTTCAAGTCGGCGTCCGACAAGGCGATACCGGGGAAGCGGCCGGGGTTCGACCGCATGCCGGCGCTGGCCAATCCGATCGCCGGGCCGATCTACGTGGAAGGGGCCGAACGGGGTGACACGCTGGTCGTGAGTGTCGAAGAGATCGTCGTCGACGATTACTCGTGGATCGCGACCGGTCCCCGCCGCGGACCGCTCGGTGAATCGACGCGGTGGCCGGAATTGTCCGGCGAGTACACGACGAAGATCTTCCAGCACACGCCCGGTCCCAGCGGCACGACGCGCGACGGAACGCTGCACTTCAGCGACAAGATCAGTTGGCCGATCACACCGTTCATCGGCACACTCGGCGTCTGCCCCGACCGCGAAGTGACGACCAGCCTGGACGGTCAGGGTGAGTGGGGCGGCAACTTGGACATCCGCGACGTGGCCCCCGGCCATCGCATCCAGTTGCCGGTCTTTCATCCCGGTGCGTTGTTCTGCATGGGGGACGTGCATGCGAGCCAGGGGGACACTGAGTTCACCGGCACCGCCGCCGAAACGAAGGCGACGACGCGCCTCAAGTTGGAACTGATCAAGGGCCGCAAGACACCGTGGATGCGGATCGACAAGCCCGAGTCGATCGTCGCGATCCACGCCTCGCGCCCGCTGGAAGTCGCCGTCGAAACGGCCACGATCATGCTGATGGACTGGCTGATCACCGACTACGGGTTCTCACCCACCGACGCGTATTGCCTTGTCAGCACCTGCCCCGACTTCCGCATCAACGTCTACCAGATGTGCAAGATCCGCAAGCTGGAACACGTCGCGGGGGCCGAGATTCCCAAGCGGTATCTGTGTTGAGGGACGAGATCGGTGCCGTCGAGTGCTTCAAGTGTCCGACACGCCTTACACGAAGGATCACAAATGTTCACGCGATGCCCCTTTTGTCATCGGTGGGTTTTGACTCTGCTCTTGGAGCGGCACAAGTCCAAGCATGTCCGTGTTGGGGCCGATGGCCAGCAGGAAGATCACGTCACGGTCCCGCCCGATGCGCGCTACGAGGGTTCACTGGACGGTATACCCCAAGCGTATCGGCATCCGAAGTGTGGCGCTTCGACCGGGATGCCCGACGAAATCATTCGCAGCTACCTCGTGAACCCCTTTCTTTACAACGAGTACTCGTTCTGCACCGGCTGCGGTGATTACGTTCATACCTCCGAATTGTTCTGGCGCGAGACGGGGCAGTCACTCTTCGACTACACCAAGCAACTCCAGTCCGAGTTCATTCGCGAGCACGGGGGGCCGCCGACCCAGACAGGCTCGGCGAGTTCGGACACGGAGTGACGCTCCCTCATCGCCGGCGTTTGCGACTCGCTTTGGATGTTGGTGCCGGCCGCGGTGCCGCGTCGTTGGCGGTGACTCCTGCGACGAGTGAACCGCTGACGAGCCCCATCGTCGGCGCGGGCGCTTCCGGTGGCGGAAGTCTCGCCGCGGCCTCGCGTTCTTTGGCCAGCTCTTTCAGTTCCTGATTGAAGATCTGAATCAGGGCGAACAGGCATGAGGCCACGATCGGGCCGATGAAGATGCCCCACAGGCCCATCACCTGCAACGCTCCGATGACGCTGATGAAGGCGATCAGCGGATGCAGGTCGGCTTCGCTTTGCAGCACGTACATCTTCACCATGTTGTCGAGCGTCCCGACGACGGCCAGGCCCCAGACGGTCAGTCCGATCGCGGCCCACCAGTGTCCCTGCAGCGCCAGCCACGCGGCGCACGGACCCCAGACCATCCACGATCCGGCCAGCGGAATCAGCGCGGCGATCGAACCGACGACCAGGAAGATCATGAAGTGGCCGATCCCGCAGACCTGCAACGCGACCGCCGTCGCCAGACCCTGGGCGAAGGCCGCGGAAAACGTCGCCATGACGACCGCGCGAACCACGCAGGCAAACCGTTCGGCCAGTTTCCGCTGATGGTCGACCGGCAGCGGGATCAGTTCTTCGGCCACCGCCAGGATCGCCGGACCGTCCGCCAGGAAGTAATACAGCGCCGTCAGGAACGCCCCCGCGGCGATGGCCAGCGACACGAACATCCCGACCGTCGACGAAGCGATCGTGAACGTTGTCCGCGCCAGTTGGGTTCCCAGTGATCGAACGTTCTCCGAGAACTCCTGTTCCCATTCGAGCAGCTTCTCGTCGGTCAATCCGCCGGGGATGAACGGGGCGACGTGCTCCAGCACGGGCATGACGCCGCGCCGCCAGATCACATCAAGCCCGCGCCGCCAGTCGCCGCCCACCTGTTGGTCGGCGACGTCATACAGGTTGGTGGCCGCGATGAAGGTCACGATGACGAGCGGTCCCACCACCATCCCGGTGACGGTGCCGGTCGTCAGCGCCGCCGCCCAGGCCGTGCGGCCCCCCGTCTTCTTCAGAAAATAGTTTTGCAACGGCTGACAGATGACCGCCAGTACGGCGGCCAGAAACATCGGCAACAGAAACGGCGAAATCACGCGGTAAAACGTGCTCCCCAGCAGCACGATCAACGCGAGCAACACCGCCAGAGAAACGAAACGACTCATGAAACGTTCCGAAGAAGAGTGGCATCAGAAGTAGAGGGGCGGAACAGGGGCGCCCGGATTATTCACCACGGAAAACACGGAAACGCACGGAAGGGAAAGGCGTGAAGAGCAGTTGCTTGGATGAAATAACATCGACACTGCATTCAGACGGAAAACCGACATCTCGTCGCATCTTTGCTTCATTCCGTGAACCTCCGTACTACTAACGGTTGGTTTCTTCGCAGGGCGCGCAAATTCTTGACGAGGTTGAAATGCCAGGGCGGAAGAACGGGAACCACGGAAGGCACGGAAATTCACGGAAAAATGTGGGAGAGAGAAGAAGAATGGCAGGAGGGGCGCCGAACAGAGGATTGCTGACCACTGGTCGCCTTGTTCCGATTCCGTGTCCTTCCGTGGCTTCCGTGGTTCCCTCTTGGCCTTCCCTTGATTTGTGTCTTCTCACCACGCGGCGATTCTCCTGTCACTTTGGTTGCGGCTGAACGAAGTGAAGCCGCGCTGTGTTTTCCGTGGTTGTCCTGAATCATCCTGGATAGCGTCTACGATACGGATTCATTCCCCTCGCAATGTTGCCACGATCGGCAGTCGGACCGCGGACCGGACTGCGAACGCCGCGGCCAGCATGCCCGTGGTGAAGACGATTGCCAGCAGCACGAACAGCGAACCGAGCGGCACGTCGCCGCTGCGGCTGGTCAGGTTGGGAGCGACCGCCAGCAATGCGGAGATCGTCCCGGCGAACAGTCCCCACGACAGGACGAACGCGTTTTCCAGCAGCACCAGTGTGCCGACCGAACGCTTGCGGAAGCCGACCGCGCGCAGCAACGCCAACTCGGTCTGGCGTTCGAGCACGTTGCGGAGCATCACCGTCGCCAGGCCGAACGTTCCCAGCAGCAGGCCCAAGCCGCCGAGCGTCTGAAAGGTCGACAGATACGTGTTCTGCACCGACAGGAACCGGGCCAGCCGGTCGGCCACCGGTTCGCAATCAAACCCGTATTCGGCGAGCTCCGTTTCCAACAACGACGTCGCGGCGTCGGCGAGTTCCGGCGGGACTTCGATCAGGAAGTAACGGAATCCCTTCTGCTCGGGGAACCGCTTCACAAAGTGGTCCTCGCTCATCACCAGGACACCCTGGAAGACGCTGTCCTGAAACATCCCGGCGACTTTCAGATGATGCTGCGGATGTTCCTCATTCGGGATCGCGATCGTCTGGCCGGGGAGCTTGTGCATCGAGAACATCAGCGTGTTGAGATCGCCCAGAACGTGGTCGACGTCGTCGTGCATCGCGCTGCCGTCGGTGTTGCCCGCCAAGTCCTTCCACGACCCCAGCGCGAACGCAAACCGTCCTTCGTCGATCAATGACTGCGGGGTGCCGAGGATCGTGGGGACGCGAGTCTGGTACAGGTTCAGACAACTGGCGTCCTCACCCGGCTTCACCCGGAAGGGGACGACCCGCATCGCGGCCAGCGCCTTCGCCGCGTCGGTGTCGGGCGGTGCGTTCAGTTGCAGTTTGTTTCGGCCTTCGGGCGTGTTCAGGTCGTACAGCAGCGGACTGCTCGACTCGGCGACCAACGTGAAGCCGCCGTTCCCCGATTTCTTGTCGGGCAACTCGCCGGTGGGATCGCGTCGAAACGCGGCGACCGTGACGATCAGGAACGTGGCAGTCGCAATCATGCCGGCGGTCATCACGCTGCGCAGCCGCTGCCGCGAGGCGTTCCGCAGACCGAGTCGACCGAGAGCGACAGTTCCGCGGCCCCGCAGCGCCGAGGCTTGCGACAGCGCCGCGCCACTCGGTCCGCCGGCTTCACTTCGCGGCCCGCTCCCTTCCAGCCATGCCGACAGGAACGACAGCGTAGCCACCAACGACAGGATGCCGACCCCGAAGAACGCGGCCGCCGCCGGGATCAGACGAGTGACGATTCCGACAGTCAGCAGTAGCGCCAGCGCCGCACACACG
>JAYTIB010000266.1:0-5522 GCA_043732205.1 Schlesneria sp.
GGCTTCACGGCTGCGGTGGACTTGGACTCCTTGGGCCACGGAACGCCGAGTTCCACCCACTTGGTCAGCGTGGCGATTTCCTTGGCGGGGAGCTTCGACTTGGGCGGCATCTGGTACAGCGCGCCGTATTCGATTGCCGAGACCAGCAGGCTCTCTTTGGTCTTGCCCGGCACGACCGCCGGTCCTGTGTCGCCCCCTTTGATCACACCGCCGCGCGTCGTCAGCGAGAGACCTCCCTTGGGATCTCCCTTGCCACCGCCGTGACATTCCAGACAGCGCGCGGTCAGGATCGGACGGACTTCCTTCTCGAAGAACTCGATGGCTGTGTCGTCAAAGACCGGTTGTGTGGTCGGCTGTGATGGATTGGATGATGTCTTGGACGGAGTCTCGTCCGCCGCCAAGACCCACTCGGTCCGCGATCCGACCAGCAATCCAATTCCTGTCAGGCAGACGGTCCACCATCGACATGTTCCCAGCATCACATGCTCCTGTGCAGTTCGTACTGTAGTCCCGTCGCTCCGCCGACGGGACGGTCGCAGAGATGGCAATCGAATGCGGGTGATCGCTCGTCGCGGCACGTCCCGTCGGCGGAGCGACGGGACTACAGTAGCGTGACGACAGCCATTCATCGGGCGAGCCGATCTTACCCGATCGCTTGTGGCCGGAGCCACCTCAGGCAGAGAACTCCGTCGCGCGACTGACCGACGCATCGTGTGAGCGTTCGTCGTGTGTGCCGAGCCACGTCACGGACGGGCTTCGGTCTGTGCGGGCGGCAGGCCGAGGCCGCGGCGATAGTCGGCGCGAATCGACGCGGCTCCCGCGCGGGAGACAATCTGTTCGAAGTCGGCCTGAAGTTGCTGAATGGCCGCGGCCGGATCGAGTTCGTTCTTCAACAGCTTCCCAATCGCCTCATCGGTGACTCGGCGAAATTCGTCGGCCTGCGGGATCGGCAGATCGGCGACCAGTTGATCGTCGCGAAGAGCCTGGGCGGTCGCGTCGACGGCGCGACTCGACTCTTCGATCGTCAAGCCGGATTCGTTCCAACTGGTGGCGGTGCCGACCTGACTCTCGCGGCAGGGGCTCTTCGGCAGCGACGCCCAGTTCGACGCGAACTGTTCTCCCGCCAGGGTCGACAACAAGTGCCATGCGGCGGCGTCCTTGCCACCTTCGGCCGGCAAACCGACTCCGATCGCCATGCCGTCAAATGCGCAGAGCGAGGGAGCGTGGACGGCCGAACGCGGCAGCACGTCCCATTGTTTCGAATTCGGATTGAAGACACGATGCGATCCGGGCAGACGGCAGATTCCAATCTCGATCGATGCTGCGCGCGTCGTGTCACGGGCCTTGTCCACAGAGAACGGTTCGCTGCTGATCGCCAGCGCGGCTTTGCCCTCGATGATCTGTCTGCGGCAATCGGCGGGATTCAGTTCCGCGATCGAGGGGGGCATTTTCTTCCAGGCGCGACCGGCCACTGCGATCGCCTCTTCAAAGCCCGCCGTCTTGAGCAGCGGCTTGGCCGAGTCGAGATCGAACCAGACGGAGTAGTTCTCGGGATGCTTCGCGAACGCCAGCGACCGGGCGAAGAACAACGTGGCGCGGTGCCCCGGTGCCAGAGGTTCGACGGCGGTCAAACCCGGTGCCCAGCGATCGAGCGAATCGAGCAACGATTGGTAGTCGTCCCACGTCTGCGGCGGCTTCAGCCCCGCCGCTTTGAGGAGATCGGCGCGATAGTAGCAAAGCAGAACGGGGGCCGAGACCGGGATCGCCACCAGTGACCGGTTGCGCGAGACGACTCGGTCGTGCAATCCTTTGAAGATGTCCTTCAAGTCGAGTCCCGTCGTGGTGGCCGACTCAATGGGAGTCAGGTGCCGGTCGAGTTCGCCGAGTTGTCGCAGCGGGAACAGAATGACCCGGCCGCCGGAAGTCACCGGGGCCGATAACTTCTGCTCCAATGAGTTCTCATCACTGCCGGAATACTCGCTCCAGCGAACGGTGGCCCCCGATTGGTCCATCCATTCGTTCAACGCGACGTCCCACAAGGCCGGCAACTGGTACGACGCCGGCACCACCAGCTCCACTTCCTGACCGCGAAACGGCCGGGCGACCGTCTTGGTCTCCGGCGGAGAACCCGGACAACCGCAAAGCAGCACTAGACTGATGGCCGCCAATTTCCAGTGCCGCGCTGTCGAACTCAAAGACGTCATGTTGCCTCACCCTGTCGCCGAAGCCGTGTGATCGAATGCCCCCTGTCGCGCACGCCTACGCGGCCGAACGCGAAATTGTGGGAGGCGAGCCGCGCGATCGTCAATTCGACGCGAGAATGAGACTCTGTTCAATTGGACTATGCCCAACGCGCCCTGGTGTGAGACGTTTAGCCGCCACGCCACCGGCGTGCGTGGGATCAGCAGTTTGCCCACTTCCGCTCCCACGCCGTTGGCGTTGGGGCTAAACGTGGAAACGTCGTATTCCGTTCATTCCGAGCGTTCATTCGGGTCCGTCGTGGCCAGGGTCAACGCGACTTGGACCTTGCGGCCATCGCGAATGATTGTCAGCACGACTTGATCGCCGGGACGCTTCCCTTCGATGTAGCTGAGAAAGTCCTCGGCGTTCGCGATCTTCTGATCGTCCAGGCCGACGATCAGATCCGCCGCCGTGCGGTCTTCGCGCACAAACGTCAGCAGGCCGCGCCGTGACTTGATGATCTTCGGCCCGCGCAAGCCCGCCTTCTCCGCGGGACCGTTCGCACGGAGCTCCGCAATCAACAGTCCCTTGTCCGTCTGGTAGACCTTGTCGATCCCGCTTTCCGGACGGATCACCCGGCCGTGCTTCAGCAGTTGCGGAACGACGCGCGAGATCAGGCTGACGGGAATCGCGAATCCCACGCCCGAGCTTTGGCCGGAGGTCGTCGCGATGGCCGTGTTGATGCCGATCAGACGGCCGTGCGAATCCAGCAGCGGCCCGCCGGAGCTGCCGGGATTGATCGCGGCGTCGATCTGGATGATCGATTTGATTTTCCAGTTGCCATGAATCTGCAGCGACCGGTTCAGGCTGGAGATGATGCCGGTCGTCAGCGTCCGCTCCAGTCCGAACGGGTTGCCGAGGGCGAACACATTCATGCCGACCTTCAGTGTTTTCGAATCGCCGAAGGACACCGGGAACAGTTCGTCGGATGTCGCCTCGACGCGGATCACGGCGAGGTCGTTCAGCGGATCGGCTCCGACGGCGACCGCATCGTAGGTCTTGCCGTTGAACAGCGTGACGGCGATTTCTTTCGCGCCATCCACGACATGATGATTCGTGAGAATGTGACCGTCGGTGTCGATCACGGCACCGGAACCGCTCCCTTCCGATTGTCCCGCAAAGAACGACCGCTCGTTCCGGATCACCTTGGCGGTGATGTTGACGACGCTCCGGTTGACCGCTTCGTAAACGGCCACCGTGACGGCCTCGTCGGGGGTGTGGCCTTCGGGGCTGAAGATCCGGCTGGTGACGGGACTGACCCGTTCGACGGGCGACACTTCTTCGGCAAGCCCGCCACGTTCCTGCGCCACGACCGACGATTTCCCCGGCGGACCGGCCATCCAAATCGTGACAAAACTTCCCAGAATTGCCGAGCAGAAGCATCCCACCAGCAGTCTCATGCGAATTCCTCTCCCCGCTGCCATACTGTCCGGCGACGGGAATCCGCCGCCACGCCGGCATCACGCGGCATCGTCCGCCGCGGTCATTCCGCCAGCCAGCGGTGATATAGGTTCTTTCGCCATCCGGCTCAAGATGGATGAGCGTCCTGAGCTTGAAGCCAATATCTCGCTTGGAGCCGGCGCAGCAATTATTGTCGCAGCACGGACGCCTCGTCCGAGCGCTCTTTTCGAGCGATGACTGTATTTGGGGACGCACGGACGAGGCGTCCGTGCTACGGCTGTTTCGAGCCGATTCCTGAGACCTCCCCGGCGCGTTTCGGCTCGAGCGCCTTCACCGCCGCCTGCAATTCCGTGGCGATCTGCTCCCAGCCAACCCGCTTGTTGGGGACTGAGGCGAACGTCAGCGGCGGGCCGATGCGGATGGTGATGGGGTGCCGCACCGGCCAGCGGGTTTCCGGACGCAGAGCCTCGAAGCAGCCGTGCAGATAACACGGCACGACCGGGACAGTGGTGCCGGCCAGCATCATGCCAAGGCCCGCTTTGAACGGCAGCATGTCGCCGGTCCGGCTGCGCTGGCCTTCCGGGAACAGGATGTAGCAGCAGGGCTCTTCGACCAGCCGGCGCTTCAGTTCGGCCAGCGCGTGCGGACCGCAGTTCTTCCGCCACATCGGCAGCGCGTTCAGCATCAGCGCGGCGAAGGCGGAGATCGCGGGGTTGGTGAAGAAAACGTCGCCAGCCGCGATGGGGAAGATCTGGTCGCGCAAGCGTGAGTCGAGCGGAGCCGCCAAGACCAGAGCGTCAAGGTGGCTGGAATGGTTCGCGACCAGGACGAACGGCGGATTCTTCGGCAGATGCTCGCGCCCCTCGACCTTCAGCCGGTGCCAGACGGTCAGATACATCCGCACGAACGACCACCACACCCAGTGCAGCGCGGTGGAGATCAATCCGCTTTCGCGCTTCAGGCTCTTGAACGCCTCGTCGTGAGGCAGGCCCAGATCACCGGCCGGCTTGTAGTTCCAATCGTCCATGCGGCGATCCTTCAACCGATCGTCGTCCAGAGGCGAACCGGTTGTCCCGACCCGACTCCGACGAAGTAGTTGACATAGTGAAACACCACCGCTGCGATCGGCACGATGCTGTCGAAACGATCGAGCAACCCGCCGTGTCCGGGAACGGTCACATCGAAATCCTTGATCCCCAGATCGCGCTTGATGGACGAGAACATCAGATCGCCGAGTTGACCGACCACACTGATCAGAATCCCCAGCGTCAACAGGTGATGCCAACTGGCGAGCACGGTCTCCCGGAACACCGACTGACCGAGAACCATCACCAACAGCGTGGTCAGCACCAGTCCGCCCAACGCTCCGGCGACCGTTTTTTTCGAAGTGGTGTTCGGGCAGAGCGGAACGTGACCGAGCGCCTTCCCAATCAGAGACGCGAACAGATCGTTCATCTCTGCCGAGACCAGGACCATCAGGATCAATGGCCGGTAATTCACGTCGTTGGCCAAGTATCCCAAGTGTCCGAGGCCGTGGCCGAACAGGACAAACCCCAGCACTCCGAGCGCCGTCCGCTGGATGTAACCGTGGGGCCGGTCGGCGAACAGGGCCACGGTCAGGATCAGGACGATGGTCAGCGGCGTCAGGGCCATGAACAGCCGGTACCAATTGTCGAACGCGGCGAAGGTCACCAGGCAGATTCCCACGACGATCGTCAGGCTGATCCCCTTTTCGCGAAACAGGCCGGTCGCGCGGGCATATTCGCGGTAGCAGAGCAGGCTGAGTAATCCGACTCCCGCGATCGTCCACGCCGCGCCGAGCAGGATCGGGCCGAGCACCAGCGGCACCGTGATCAGCAGCGATCGCCACCGCACCAAAA
>JAYTIB010000267.1:0-14150 GCA_043732205.1 Schlesneria sp.
GGGTTTCAACCCACGCAAGATGTCGTACCGCGTCGGCTAAAGCCAACGCGACATCTTGTGCAGGACCGCCATTGAACTTGAAAGATTCACACGCTCTCAAGTACGGCGACGACGAACCGATCAACAAGGCCTCCGTCGGCCCGTGTGCTCAATTCCTCCAGACCCTGCGCCACGGAGTCTCCGCCGAGACCCGCATCCACATCGTCGTCCACAGCATGGGCAACCGGATCGTGAGGGAAGCCCTCCACAACCTCCCCACCCCGCGCGGTGGAAATCCGTCCAACAAACCGTTCGGCAAGCCGTTCGCCAACGTCGTCCTCTGCGCCCCCGATGTTGGCCGCAACGACTTCCTCGACTGGGCTCCGGGCGTCGTCGCGCAGAGCGATCGAGTCACTCTCTATGCCAACTCCAGCGACACCGCGCTGATCGCGTCAAAATCGCTCCACTCCGAGATGCGAGCCGGAGACGCCTGGGTCTCGCTGGTCGTCGAGGGAATCGAAACCATCGACTGCAGCCGCATCGACCTCAGCGTGCTGGGCCACAGCTATTACGGCAGCAACACCGACGTCCTGTCCGACCTGTTCATGCTCGTGAAAGAAGATCACCCGGCGAGCAAGCGGCCCCACCTCGCGAAGAAGAAGTCCGCCACCGGCCCCGATTGGCAGTTCGCCCAATCCGCCCCGGCCATCCTCTGCACATGGCATTTTGACGAGTAAAGGTCGTAATGGGTGGGAAGACGTGAATTGGAGGGCCGGCTCACAAATTCCACTGCTTGCTCAAGCAACACATCAAACGCGATCTTTACGATGTCTCCATCGGAAATGGGCGAAGGGAACGAACACGCTCAAGTTCCTGCACGCAATTCTGCCGCTGTGACTCGCAGACGCTTCTCAATGATTCGATCTGCGGATCGGTTGCAACGTCAGCGCAACGACTCAGGCAATCGTCCATCTCGCCGAGGCATTCGGCAAGCCGTCGTTCCTCATGATGAAGATTCCGCCAGAAGTCTCGCAGGCTCTTTCGATCATTGAGCTTCAACCGGAAGATCGTGTATTCGGCGGCTGGGGAAAGGAAACGAATGCGGCTGATGTCGCCCGTCGATTCGTCCTGCACCATTCGGAAGTGGTCGTCGGGGTCTTCGGCACACGGATCGACAAATCGCTTGCCTTGAGCCTCTTCGTCGGGTGTTGGGAATTGTTTCTTGTACAGGCAGTTGCAGACGTGGCAGGCGTAATAGAGATTTGACCAAGTGAATCGCAACTCGGGATGGCGGCCTTCTGGTTTGAAGTGATCGACCTCTGCGCCGTCTTCTCCTCCGAAACGGTCGTCGTGGGATTGGCAGTAGGCACAGCGACAGCGGAACAACGAACGCAGGAATGGCTTGTACTTCCGTTTGTAGTCGCTGGGATTGTTGAATGGCCCAGGGTCGGGGCCGCGTTCAATCCTCATTTCTTTCGCTCCGCGAGGATTTGAAGCGAGGCCAGTCGATCATTCAGACTCCGCAGGACTGCGTCAGTCGGCCCTGACTTTCCAGCATCGGAGTGAGGTATGGACTTTGACGCCGCGAAGTCGCGACCGTCCACCTCCGCCTGCAAGTCGTGAAGCTCCCGTGCCTCTTTGGACGACAAATTGCTCGACCCTCGCTTGGCAACGAGCAGATCGTGGCGATGCTCCTGATCGTCGGTGAGCAACGGTGACTTACCTCGAAGATGGCGTTGAAAACTCTCTGACAGGAACGCGTAGAGTGGAACCGCGTCTGTGAGTCCATCCGGGTAATGGCGGTCAAATGTGACTGGCACTCCCGGCCTTTTCTCGCCCGCAAACTGATCCAACAAGAACCGTTCGGCGTGCGCGGGCAAATCGTAGAGGCGGAGGACTTCTGCGTCCAATCGGAGCAGAGACTCGCGAAGTGCCGCGTCCGTGTAGCCACCCTTGTCAAACATGGACTTGGGGCCTCGTTGCGCGAGAGCGATGTAATCCTTCACTGCCTGCACGACGATACGGCAACTCGTTTCGTCAAACACGGGGACTGGCAACATGCGAAACGTGCCGACGCGAACTTCGCGTTTCAACATTTGCGCATACACGTAGAAGTTGGCCAGCGGTGAGCAACAAATGGCCCACAACAACTCTAGCGGCGTCGCGGATGACAACGGGCGAACACAAATCAAGCGACTTGAAAACGGCCTGCCGACGTCGTCGATGAAGGGCTTCAGTTTCCAATGATCACGGCTCACAGGCGCGTAATTGATGAGCACTTGAGGGCTTCGATTCTCACAACCACCTAATCGCCGAATAACCTTCGGATCAAGATTGAAGTGCCCGAATTTCGGATGATCATCAATTGACCATTCACCATCGGCAGAATCGAAACCTTTTTTCGATCCCGGAAACGGTTTCACTTCGACGGTCTTCGCGCCGGGCGGTAGAAACTTACCCTTGTGTTGCATCCCTTGGTGGACATCGGCAATCGATTCGAGCTTCGGCAAGTGCTTCAGCCAAGTCCACACTTCGTCAGTGAACTCCGGCACCCAAAGCTGGCCATCAGGCTCATCGTGAAAACTGGATTGGGAAACGATGCGGGTCGTCGTGAACTGATAGTCGTCCCGAAAGTGACCTCTATCAGGTTCTCGCACCCGGCGGAGTCTTGTACGGGGCGACGCACGGCGGGACTTTGCGGGCAGCCGTCGTCCCAAGATTACGGTGCATTCCTGATCCGCGAAATTGAAGATTTGATCGGGAAACAGGTCGATCTCTCCAAGCTGACAATTGTCGACGAGCCAAGCGCGGAGTTCTTTCGGCTGCTTCTTGTCGGGCGTGAACAAAAACGTCGCGGGGATGACGAACCCAAATACGCTTCCCGGCTGTAAGTGCGGAAGTGTTTCCGCAAGCAGTCGCGTGGCTTGCGCATCCTTGTATGGAGGATTGGCCAGTAACACGGTGGCCTGTTTCGCCAGAGACGGGAGACAGCCATCGGCATACATGTCGGCCTCAATCAACCCCTCCCAGCCGTTTGGGTTTGGCTCGTCCGCCACAGTCAACGACAACCGCGCAATCTCCAGCGCAAAGGGATCTGTCTCAACACCAATGAGCCGCTCTCTCAAGAACTTGCTCAGGCCACCGTCGGGCTTGATTTCCATGCTGTGCAACAGTCGCATGGCCGACACGAGAAACGGGGCATGCCCACACGCAGGTTCGCAGATGCGAAGTTCGTCAATCGGAATCTCGGCGATCCAATCGGCCAACTGCCCGACGATGTAATCCACGAGGTAAGCGGGCGTCTTGTGGGTGCCATGCCTACTGCGAGTTTCGTCAGTGGTCAGCGCATTCTCGTAGACATCCGCCAAGGCTTCCGTCGTCAGATTTCGGAGATCTCCAAGTTGGTTGAAGTTCCCAACTGTCTCCACGAGCCGCTCTCGATCTGAATCTTTGATCGTGAGGGGCCTCTTCGTGCCGTAGTGTTTCTCAATCCGTTGGAGCGATTGATCAACGTCGCTCAAATCAGCCGATTTGAAGCCGAAAACACGTTTGTCCTTCAGGATCTTTGCTGCCAAAAGCCGAAACGTGGCCGAGTGGCACCAATCCCGCCGCTTGTCGGAAACACTCTTTCCCTGAAGCGATTGCACAGATCTCACGACGGCATCAGTCAGTTGATTCCCGAGAGTCTCCTCGGCGTACATGACCACGCCGGGATCAACGAAGAGTGGCAGTTGGCGTGAGCCATCCGGCAAACGTCCCCGCGCCTTGGCCTCGTAAAGACGTCGCGGTGACAGCTCGTGCTTGTGCTGTTCAAAGAAGGTTGGCAATTCGTCCAGAGTCATCGCCGGCTTGACGCAATCCGCCCCCGTCTTGCCGGGACGCCAGACCTCCATCTGCGCCCCGCGATCCACGAAGACCACTGGAGCGCCGCAGATTCTCCGTTGAAGCACTTCCTCCCGGACATCCGCGGCGGTTGATTGAAACGCGGCAACACATGCCGAACGGGCATCCAACGGACGGTGAGCAAATGCCACCCAGTTCAGCGCCGCGCTACCCAAGCAGACAAAGTTCGGCTCGAACAATTCGTCCTTGAAGCCACATTGCTCGACGAGCAGTGTCCTGACGAGTTCCAGCGACTGCGAACCGGTCATCATGGGTCATGCCTGTCACGTCTTGTGGTCCTCTACAACGGCTCCGCCAACCGGTCAGACTATTGCAGCTTGATTGCTCCCGGACAAGAGTGAGCCGTCTCGTATTCCACCGCAACCGGTTGCGCACACTCGGCGTCGAGATCGGCGTCGATTCGTCGACAAAATGACCATTTCAAACTCCGAATCATCGCCGCGTTTGATCGCAAATCTCGGAAGTCCCTTTGGCACACAGGTGTCCATGAGCTTGCAGCCCCTTTCCGCTGAAGTGGACGCCTGCTCTGTGTTGTTCAACAGACTGCCGGCGCGGCCGTCATTCTTCGGTGATGGTCAACTGCTGGTTTGTCGGAATTGGTCCCCTCAGTTCCTGGTGGGTGCCGGAGGGCCAATCGATGGAGATCTTGTCGATGGACTGGGCTGTTCCGAGACCGAAGTAGAGTGGCAGCGAGCTTTGTGACAGGTAGCCCGATTGGCCGTCGTGGACCTGGGTGTGGACTTGGTCGCCGACTGTCACCCGGACTTTCGCACCGAGTCCATCGCGATTGGAGCGAGTTGGAGTTTCAGATAGCGCAGGTCCGGGTTTCGTTCGTTCAGATTGCTGACCAGCACCATGGGCGGGCTGTTGAAGTCGTTGGTGACGATGTCCAGATCTCCGTCCTGATCGAGGTCGAAGATCACCGACGATCTGGTACCGAGGGCCGCCCAGACGACGACCTTGCCCTGGTGACCGCGGGCGGCCGGATGTTTGGCATCGGCGGCATTCGAGCCGTCGAGTTCGAACCAGGGTGTCGCGATGGTGCCACCGGCGCGCGGTTCGATTCCCAGGATGAATTCCGAGTCGACAAACGACTGGCCGCGATCGTTCAGCAGCACCGCGTTGGTTTGATAGCGAAACGGCAGGTTCATCGACGAGTCGATGAACAGATCCTGATAGCCATCGGCGTTCAGGTCGCCGATGCTGTGACCCCAGGGCCAGTAGTTCTCGGCATTTACCCGATCCGAAACCTCGCGGAACTGATTGCTGGACTGCTTCTCATACAGCCCGTTGCCGAAGACGAGTTGCTTCGAGGTCGAGCTGCGCAAATAGGATTCGGCGAACTTGTTGCGGGGCGTCTTCAGCTTCTCTTCCGGGCCGACGATGAGTTTCCGGGGGGCCCACATGTCGGCGTGCATGTTCGTGATGAACAGGTCCATCAGACCGTCGTTGTTGTAGTCGAACGATTTGACGCACATTCCGCCCCAGACCGGGCTGGGGAAGACCTCCTGGCTGCGGTTCTCGAACCGCTTGCCGCCGATGTTTTCGTAGTAGAGGTCTTCACCCTGCATGTTGGTCAGGTACAGGTCGATCCAACCATCGTCGTTGGCATCCAGCGGAGTGGCGTCGCCCGTCCAGCTTGGTTCGAGCAGCCCGACCTCTTTGGTGACGTTGCGAAAGCGGTTCTCCCCCTCGTTGCGGTAGAGATGGCTCTGTTCATTCCGGTCTGCAAACATGTGCCCGACGAACGACTCTTCCTGCCCGATGAAATAGGGGTTTTCCTTCTTCTCGGGATCGCCGTGGTGCCCGACGGCATCGGTGGTGAACTGGCCGACGTTCGTCACGAACAAGTCCAGTTTCCCATCGCGATCGTAATCGAAGAACTCGCCGGTCGAGGAATGTCCGACGTAGTCCAAGCCGCTCTTGGCGGAGACATCGGTGAAGCGGCCGTGGCCGGTGTTTTCGAAGAAGGCGTTGCCGTGCCGCGTGGTGGTGACGAACAGGTCGGGATCGCCATCGTTGTCGGTGTCGGCAAACGAGGCGGAGACGCAGACACGTCCCTTGAGGGCCACGCCGGCCTGCTCGGTGATGTTTTCAAACCGGCCGCCGCCGGCGTTTCGCCAGAGCTCGTTCCCGCCGACTTGATTCACGAAATACAGATCGGACAAACCGTCTCCATCGACATCGGCCACCGCGATCCCGTTGCCGTGGTCGTAATGGTTCTTCTTGAAATCCCGCGCGGTGTCAAAGCATCCGGCGGCGGTCATGCAGACCAGCAACCCGAGGCAGACTCGGTTCAATTGGATTGACTGCCTCGACATGTGCCGACCCGCCCGGGGACTAGCCCGGAAAATCCAGAAGGAACCACGGAAAACCCAGCGCGGCCGCTGGCCGCAATCCAATTGAACAGAAGGAAACGAAGGGAACGAAGAAAGCCGTTGTTGATCGCGACGATTCAGTGATGAGAACCAACGGTGATGTCCCCGTCTGCCCTTTGTTCCCTTCGTTTCCTTCTGTTCGAAATCTTCGCGTGCCGCAAAGAATCGGATCGTTAGTAGTACGGAAACTCACGGAAGTGGAAACGTTGCTACACGTCGCCACATTGCACTGCGATTGATGAGCATGATGAGAAGCATTCACTCAACTTCTTACTCTTCTTCCGTTCCGTGACTTTCCGTGTTTTCCGTGGTGAATAATCCTGGCTATACCTCGCGCGGCCGAAAGTGAGACGTTTTCGTTTAACCGCAACGCCAACGGCGTGCGCGCGGATGGGAGCGACCTGTTGATCGCGCGCACGCCGTTGGCGTTGCGGTTAAACATCTCGATCATGGCCGTGCGAAGTATAGCAGCGTCAACGAATCAAGCAGGGGTTGTCGCCACGCTCGCCAGAGCGTGGGGGAGTCGCGAATCACCGCTTGACGGCCCACGGTCTGGCGACCGTGGCTACCACTTCTTTTCTCGCGTTGACGAAGCTCTGTTCGATGTCATTCGCCCAACGCGTGGATCGTGTTGTGAATCAGCCCGTTGACCGGTTCGCCCGCCGATCCAGTCAGCTTGTACTCGATCGACATGCACCAGGTGGGCTGGATGTCGGGGAGTTCGATCGTAAGAGTGCGGCGGTCGGCCGACAGCTTCACGGACGCGACCGCCAGAGTTTTCTCGTCGTAATGTTTCGACCCATAATCGGCCGACCGTTTCAGGGACCATGTGCGAACGACGAACCGGTTGGGATCGATGGCCGTGGCGGGGTCAAGGTCTCCGCTGAACTTGAGTTGCATCCCGCTCTTCCGCGCCGTCAGGCCGATGGGAAGATGCATCGGGCGACCGGTGGCCCGGATGCGGTAGAACCCGCCCGGCTGAGTCGCATTGCCGGCCCAGGCGAACATGCCGCACGTGTAGAGCTGACCGTCCACCGGATGGAAGCGGCCACGCATGATCCCCGTGGGAAAAATCGGCAGCGGCAGTTCGCACAGGCCACCCTGCATCAGGCCGTTCGCGGTTTTCTCGTGCGGCACGACAAACACCTTGCCATAGCCGTACGACAGATTGAGCAGCGACCCCTTCAGCGCACCCCACTTGTCGCTCGTCACCCACAACAGTTCGGCCGGCGACCGGTCGAAGGCATTGGTGATCCAGCAGAGCGGCGGTTCCATGGCGCTGTCGGCGGGATCGGTGACGTCGGTGTAGCCGAACAGGTTTCCATAGAACCGCGGTCGTTCGCCCGGCTTGGCGGGAGTCACCCAGTTGATGCGGTTCTTCGGGTTCCAGAAGCCCTCCTGGTCGGTCACGACAAACGTGCCGTCGGGGTTCAGACAGACGCCGTTCGCCGCGCGGAAGCCGTTCGCCAGGATGTCGGTCCGCGAACCATCCTTGCTGACGCGCAGCAGCGTGCCGTGGTGCGGGACGATGGCCGGCAGCGCGTGCCGGCCCGACTTGGCGTAATAGAAGTTTCCATCGGCATCCGCTTGCAGTCCCATCGCGAACTCATGGAAGTGCTCGGTCACTTGATGGTCGTTGTTGAAACATTCGACGAGGTCGATTTCCCCGTCGTCGTTCAGATCCCGCAGCACGGCGAGCTGATCGCGGCAGGTGACATAGACCTGCCCGTCGACGATCTTCAGACCGAGAGGTTGGAACAAGCCGTTGGCGATGCGCCGCCACTTGAGGCTCTTCTTCGAATGCTTGTCGTCGCCAAGTAATCCACTCACCAACCAGACATCGCCGTCCCACGAACAGACCGCCATCCGATTTCCATCGGCGAAGAAATCGAAGCCGGTCAGGCGCATTTGGGCGAACCAGGGGTTGTTGGCCGGGACCGACAGGACATCGACGGCGAACGGACCGTGGTCGGGTCCGACGATGACGTCGGTGCTCAGTTCCTCCAGCCAGCGGCGCGGGCCACCCTTTGTCAGCGATGCGAGATCCAGTGGCGGCTGAGTGACCAGCGCGGTCAGTTCCCCGGCATCAACCTGCGCGTCGCGCAGCGTTCTGACGGACAGCACGAACTTCAGCGGTTCTGTCCCGGCCGGCAGGCTGAGCACCAGTACACCGTTGTCACCCCGCACCCATTTCGAACCGGCGGGCATTGGTGACAATCCCGCGGCGACGGTGGTCTTCGAATCATCCATCGGTGCCGGCCCGAACCCACCGACGAGCTTGCCATCGTGGCCGCGCCCGGTCTCATCGCGAATCGTGTCGCCGATCGTGTCGAGCTTCCAATGCGCGAGCAGTTGCTCGCCCGTGAACGGCGACACCGACTTGTCTTCGTTTAACCCGGAGCCAACGGCGACGGCCTTCTTGACGTCCTCATCCGACACCGCCCGCTGCAGAAACCGCACATCGTTCATCTGCCCGACGAAGAACGTCGGATCGGGAAAGTTCGGCGATGAGAAGCCCAGCCGGATCGTTTGCCGTTCCGGTTTGGCCTTCGGCTTCAGCGATCCCTGGCCGTCGAGTTTGCCGTCGACGAACAAGCGGACCCGGCCCGATTCATGCTGCCACGTCAGCGCCACATCGTGCCAGCGGTCATCGGCGACATTCGACTTGCCACCGACAACGCCAACCCAGCCGATGTCGAAGGCCAGCTTCCCGCCCCGCACGAACAGCGTCTTTCCATCCGGAGCCCACGGACCCTCCGCCGGACCCTGACAGAAGATGGTCCCGCCCGTGCGGGTCTTGATCTGCGCGGCGTTCGTGAAGTCCTTCGTCGTCAGATCGAAGTCGTCGCCCTTCTGGATGGCGATGCGGGTCTGACCGCTGAACGACGGCGTGGGTGACGCCGCTTCGGCGACCTTCTTCTTGGCGGGGCCCAACAACGCGACGGGTCCAAGCGTGTCGCCCGGCTTCCCGTCGACGCCGATGGTTTCCAGTTGCGCGTCACCGGACGGATGCGTCGCCACCTTCAACAACATCGGCCGCGACCGGCTGCCGATCTGGAACGTGCGGGTAAAGATCGCGGATGGCTCGGGGACTTTCGGATCGCGCTTCGCATCCTGAGCGGACTCATTCACCGGGATCACCCCCGGCATCTCCAAGACCTTCGTTGTGCCGACGGTGTACGACACGATGACCTGATCGCCGTGCTGATACAGGCCGCGGTACTGAGCCCACTCGCGCGGCAGCGGACCGTAGTGCCGCTTGTCCCGGCCGATGATGCGATTGTCTTCGAAAGTGCCGGTTTCCGGATTAGCCCAGCCGGGTCCGGTGGGGTTGGCCCATTGCACCTGTCCCGCCACGCGCGGATGGATCTGATGCCGCCCGTCGAAGTTGATGCCGTGCCAGTCGATGAACATGGGAGTGGGAGGAGGGGAGGAGGTTGGGAGGGGGGGAGGGGAAGAGCTGGGTTTCGTTGTTCGGGGGTTTTCCTCCTCCCCTCCCTTCCTCCTCCCCTCCTCCCCTTGCACCGCGCTCCACGCCGCCGCGACCCTCAGCGTGTCGTGGTCAAACACCATCCAGTGCTTCCCGCGGGACACTCCGCCCGGTCCCGGATCGAGTCGCGTGGCGATCCCCTTGTGCGCGAAGTTCGATCCGTCACTGCCGACTTCGTACGTGGCCATCAGGAACGGTCCATAGTTCATCGTTGACCACGGTTCGACGTTCGACGGAGCCGGCCCGCGCGTCGTCCCCTTGGGCAGCGAGGCCAGGTAGGCCGCATCAATGGCGGTGTACTGAGTCGGATTGTGCGGCTTCAGAAACGTCTCACGGACGTAGTGAATGACGTCGTACTTCTGCTGCGGGACCATCCACGTTTGCGGAGCCATCAGCCCGAAGCCGTGCGTCAGTGTCTGGTACATTCGCAACGGATCGGGGCCGTTCTTGAACTTCCCCTCGGCGAACTTCAATGACGTCGGCAGCGATCCCGGTTGATCCTTCGTCCCGTGGCAGTTGATGCAGAGCCGGTTGTAGATCGCCTCGCCCCGTTGAAACGCCTTGGCGTCGAGGTCGCCGAGCATTCCCGCGTGATCGATCTGTTTTTCGTATTCGGGCAGCACGAACGTGAACAGCGACGGCGGCGGCTGAAGCTGACGGGCTCGTTCCGCGCCCCCTTCGGCGATCTCGATCAGATACCGGGCCAGATCCAGGAACTGCTGCCGGTTGGCGAGCACATTGACCTGCCCGGCCGGCATGATCGACGTCTTGCCGATCATCCGTTCCTCAATCAGCGACTTGGCGAGCGTCACGGTTTCACCCAGGCGAGCCACATCGCGCAACACCAACTTGTCGGCGGTCTCCTCGACGAACAAGCCGATCACGGTCTTGCCATCAATCAACTGCACGAGGACCGGATCGAACCCCTTGCGCAGAACCTTGGACGGATCGAGCACCGACTCAATGATCGCTTCGGCCGTGGTGTTCGGCTCGGGTCGTGTCAGGTCCGGCCCCAGCAACGGCGGGCCGGACGCCTGTCCGACCGCATGACACTTCGCACACGCCAGAAACGGCTGATGGAAAACAATCGCCCCGCGCTGCGAATCCCCGTCGCGCCGCGCCGCCTTCACCAGACTCGCGGTTCCTTCCGACACCAGTTGCTCTTGGAGCGGTGTCTGCCCGCGACTTTCGTTCGCGATTCCCAAGGTCAGCACCAGACAACAGACCCCGCAGCGCAGCAACATCGAAACCCCCTCCAGCATCCGTCCGCTTCGCCCCGTGCGAAACAGCCGCGTCAAGGTATCGAGTCCCCGCGCCCCTGTCGCGTCCGTGCTTGTTCCGGGGTCGGCGGACTTTGGACTGCGGAGGCTCGACTCCGCTTTCCCATTTTTCTTCGCCGCTGGCGGCTTTCACCGGGGAGGTCGCTGGCGGGTGAGAGAATTCCAAAATTCCAAAGCGGAGTCGAGCCTCCGCACTCCAAATGATGATCGCCCGACAAGTCTGCTGACGTCCCGCCGCTCCATCGGAGAGGTCACGGCAAGCAAGCAGAGTGTGTGGAGTCTTCGGAACGCACGAGTCATGATGGCGACGCGACGAAAGATGACGTGAGATGTTCGAACGATTGTAGGAGTCGGCGATGGCGAAGCCCGGTACAGCGAGTCGATGGCGCGGTTTCCTGACGGCTGTCGGTCTGATGGTCGTGCTGAGCGGATGCGGTTCGAGTTCACTGGATGACTATCGGGTGATTGACCAGAAAGTGGCGATATCCTCTCGTGCGGAACAACCCGATCTCGGCCGCGATTCGACGATGGCAGCGGCCGATGCGCTGCAGGTCGAGAACGTGGCGATGATGTCGATCCGGCCCGGGAGTTCGCTGAACACTTCGGACGTGGCGGTCTCGGCACTTGAGATTGCGAACCCGCGCAAGGTCGAATTGCTGGTCCCGCAGAAGTCGTTTGCGAAGGATCGGAAAACCGGAGCGCTCCGGATCACGTATGACGATCTGAATCTCCTGACCGTTCTCAACATGGAACCGGTCACTGACGATGCCGTCTCGTGGATGCCTGCCTGGATGACCGCGCTGAATGGGCAGATGGTCCGCGTTCGCGGGTTCATGTACCCGCCGTATCAGGCCGAAGGGCTGGAGGGATTCGTCCTGCTCAAGGACAATCAGAATTGCTGTTATGGTCCCGGTGCCAAGATCTACGACCACATCTTGGTGAAGATGAAAGCGGGGACGACCGCCAGGTATGTTCCGCTTCAAGAATCTCTGGAAGTGGTCGGCCGGTTCAAGATCGACCTGGAATCGGCGGGCGAGTCGGTCTTTCAACTGTATGTCATCGAGGACGCGGCGGTGATCTCGCGGTGAGTATCAGAGCTTATCGCGGCACGTCCCGTCGGCGGAGCGACGGGACAACAGTCTTTGCCGACGAAACTCTGCTGACGCCGTGATGGGCGATCGGTATGCTGCCGTTGGCAATTGTCCGAATCGAACTGGAAGGAGCCGAGCCATGACTGATTCCGTGCAGACAGTTGTTCTTGTTCCAGCCCGTGCGTCCGACGGGGCGTCTGTTTCCGTGGCGGAGATCCAACCCGACGATCCAACGATGGGGCGTGTTGGGGATCTGTTCCACGACGATGCGTGGGCCGAAGAGTTCGATCGCCGACTGGCCGCGTGGGAAGCCGAGTCTCCGCCGGCCAGCCCCGTGACGGTCGCGATGCCGCGATAGTTCGTCCAGCGCAGAGCCCTCGTTTAACCCGGAGCCAACGGCGACGGGAACTGACAACATGCCGGTTGGGTCTCGCCCAAACCGCCGTCGCCGATGGCTCCGGGTTAAACGAATCGGCACACCGTCATCGGAAAGCCTGCCTTGTCCTCACCCGACCGTCCGATAAACTGGATCGAGTCGTACTCGCCGGTTTTCCCGCCTTCGATGCCCTGTCCAGTCTGTTGAGATGACACCATGCCGTTGACACCTCAGTACCGATTGGATCGGCGCGGTTTCCTGCAAGCCTCGGCTGCGGGTGTGGTTGCCGCCGGGTTGCCAGGTTTGTCGCGGACGGTGCTGGCCGACCCCGGAGCCGGTCGGGCGAAGTCGGTGCTGTTTGTCCTGATGAGTGGCGGGCTGAGCCAACTCGACTCGCTCGACCCCAAGCCGCAGGCGCCTCCCGAGATTCGCGGCGAGTTCTCGACCATTCACACCACGGTTCCCGGAATCACGGTGAGCGAGCATCTGCCGTTGCTCGCCCAACAGATGGAGCGCTGGTCGATCGTCCGGTCGATGTCACACACCGAACACAATCATCTGCTGGCCACGCATGTCGCACTGACCGGTCGTCCGACCCCCGTGCCGCGCGGGGCCAGCGACCTCGATCGAGTGCAGTCGCGCACCGACTTCCCCAACATGGCCGCCGCCCTGGACTACATCCGCCCGAGAACCGGCGGAATCCCAACGGGCGTCTCGCTGCCGAACTATTACATCGAAGGTCCGCTCACCTGGCCGGGCCAGTACTCGGGCTTCCTCGGTCCCAAGCACGATCCGTGGCAGATCAACCAGGATCCCAACGATGCGAACTTCAAAGTCGACGCGCTGTCGCTGCAAGCCGGCATGACCCCGCAGCGCCTGCAATCGCGGCGCGAGTTGCTCGACCAGATCAATCACCCTCGGCAACTCGAATTCGACCGCCCGAGTTGCTCGTTCGTCCAGCAGCAGGATGTCGCGTTTTCGCTGCTGACCTCGGCCAAGATCACGACCTCATTCCAGATTGACCGCGAATCCCCCGAGACCCGTGATCGGTACGGTCGCAACAAGTTCGGCCAGTCGATCCTGCTGGCGCGCCGCTTGGTGGAAGCGGGCGTCCCGGTCATTCAAGCCTCGATGGGCATCGTCCAAACCTGGGACACGCACGTCGACAACTGGGGCCGCCTGAAGACCACGCTGTTGCCGCAGGTCGATCGAGGCTTGGCCGCGCTGATGGACGATCTCTCGACCAGCGGCCTGCTCGATCAGACGCTGGTGATCGTGATGAGCGAATTCGGCCGCACGCCGAAGGTCTCGCACCTGCCCGGCGAAACCCTCCCCGGCCGAGACCACTGGGCCGCCGTCTACTCGCTGCTGGCCGCCGGTGCCGGAGTCCGCGGAGGCCAGGTTCTCGGCCAATCCGACTCGATCGCCGCCTATCCGATCTCGCGCTCGTGGTCCCCGGCGGATCTGTGTACCACGGTCTACAACGCACTGGGCGTCAGCGAAGAAGCTCACCTGATGGACCCCCTCGGCCGCCCCAGCCCGCTCCGCAACGGATCGGTCATCGAGCCGCTCTACTCGGGGCGTGAAGCGTAAGAGCTTGTCCAAAAACAACGTCGCGATCAATCCCGTCGGCGGAGCGACGGGACTACTGTA
>JAYTIB010000268.1:0-2036 GCA_043732205.1 Schlesneria sp.
GGGCGGCTCGGAATCGGGAATTCGCGTGATCGACAGTTCGACGGGGAACTCGGTGCCATCGGCACGGAGCGCCGCAAACTCGACGCGCTGGCCAAGGACCGGACCTTCACCAGTCGCGTGGAATTTGGCCAAGCCGTCTTCGTAGGCCTTTCGATGCTTGGCGGGAATGATCAATTCGACCAAAGGCCGGTTGAGCACCTCCGTGCGCGAGCGGCCAAACATGGCTTCCGCGGCGGCATTAAAATCGAGGATGTGACCGGCATGGTCCATCACGATCAGCGCGTCCATCGCGGATTGTGAAATGGCCCGCGCCCGCGCCGCGGATTCGCGCTGCCACTGTTCGTCTTGGCGGAGCCGCGTGATGTCGTTGAAGGTAATCACCACGCCGTCGATGCGGTCCTCTTCCGTGCGGTACGGGACGATGCGCCGCGCGAACACATGGCCGGCATGGTCCTGGATTTCTCGTTCGATGGGAACCAGCCGTTCGAGGACGATGGCCGCGTCGTTCAGCAGTTCCGTGTCGCTGAAGTTCTGCGCGAGGTCTTCAAAGGAGCGGCCCACATCGGTGCGGATGACGCGCATCAGCCGCGTCGTCGAAGGGGTGAACCGCTTGATGCGGAACTGGCGGTCCAGAAAGATCGTGGGGATGTCCGTGCTGGCCAAGAAATTCGTCAAGTCGTTGTTCGACGCTTCCAGCTCGGTGATTTTCTGCTCCAACTGATTGTTGACCGTTTGCAGCTCTTCATTCAGCGACTGCAACTCTTCCTTGGAAGTCTCCAATTCTTCGTTGGTCGATTGCAGTTCCTCGTTGACCGAGGTGACTTCTTCGTTGGCGGCTTTGAATTCCTCGTTCGAGGTTTCCAGTTCTTCGATGGTGCTCTGGAGATCCTCGCGCGACAGTCGCAGTTCGTCTTCCAGTTGCAGAATGAGCGTTTCGATTTCGGTGACAGCCAAGGCGTCCGGCTTGCCATCGCCTCGATTCGACTTGTCCGTTTCGGGAACCGGCGATTCGGAAGTCTGTTTCGTTTCTTCCTCGAATCTGACCAGCAGCAAACCGTCGGCTTCTTTGGGGGTTCGCAGCGGCGTGATGATGAGGCGGACTGATCCCTGCTGGCTGCTGCGTTTGATCCGCACGCCGTTGACCACCACCGGCTGCTCAGTCCGGATGGCTTGCTGAATGCCCGCCCTGAGCTTGGTTCGCAGACCCTCGCGGGCCATCCCGATCAGATCGGTCGCCGGCTCGCCGGCGGGAAGTTGCAGGTATTCATCCACGGGACCATTCAGAAACTGCACTTCCAATTTGCGATTGATCAGCGCGCAGGCCGGAGCAAATGGGTGCAGCATCAACTGCTGAGCCAACGCGGACAAGTGGCGAATCCGCGGCACGGCGGCCCCCGCGGGCTTGGCTGACGTGAAGCTGGTCGTCTCCCCCCATTTCGCCGGGAGTTCCAACCGTTCGGGCCGAGCCGGACCGAGTCGGCGATAGATTCGCCACTTGCGCGACACCGCCTCGAACAAATCATGCGGCTGACTGATCGTCTCGCTGTTGCCCAGAAAAACGCAGCCCCCTTCATTCAGGGCGAAGTGGAACAAACGAAAGATCTTCTTCTGAATTTCCGGCTCCAGATAAATCATCAGGTTCCGGCAACTGATCAGGTCCAGCTTCGAGAAGGGGGGATGGCTGACGATGTTCTGCTCGGCGAAGACGACGGCGTCGCGAACCTCCTTGCTGATGCGGTAGGTGTGCTCCCCTTTGGTAAAGAACTGCCGCAGCCGCTCGGGCGAAACATCCGCGGCGATGCTTTCGGGATAAATGCCGATGCGCGCCACCGCCAGCCCGTTCTGATCAATGTCCGAGGCGAAAATCTGGATGTTGCACGCCTTGTCGGCCGCGTGACACTGCTCCATCAGCAGCATGGCCAGCGAGTACGCCTCCTCGCCCGTCGCACATCCGGGGATCCACACGCGAATCGGCAAGTCGCTGTCGTGCGCGTGGACCAGGGGAACAATGACCTCCTTTTCCAACTCGGCCCAAG
>JAYTIB010000269.1:0-2034 GCA_043732205.1 Schlesneria sp.
ATGCAGCGGCACCAGTTGCGGATGCCCCTGCGTTTCAGCCAATTGCTGCGCGGACTGCACCGCCTCCTGAGCCTTGACAGTGAGCTTGTCGGGACGAAAGGCCATGATGAAACCTCAGCTCTTCTTTTCAAACTCCGCATCGATCACGCCGTCGTCGGGTTTGCCGTCACCAGTTGCGGGACCGGCTTGTGGTCCACCGGCATCCGCACCGGGGGCGGCTTGCATGTGTTGCGACAGGGCGAAGCTGGCCTGCTGCAGGGCTTCGACGGCCGAATTGATGGCGGCGACATCTTCGCCCGTTTCGGCGGCCTTCACCTTTTCGATGCTGGCTTCCACCGCCGCTTTGGACGAGGCATCCAGTTTCGAACCGTGTTCCTTGAGGACCTTTTCGATCTCGTAGACCGAGGTCGAGGCCTTGTTCTTGGCCTCGGCCAGTTCGCGCTTTCGCTTGTCTTCGCCGGCGTGAGACTCGGCGTCCTTCCGCATCCGCTCGATCTCACCCTCGTCCAGCCCGCTGGAGTTCTCGATTTTGACCGAGTGCTCTTTGCCCGTGGACTGATCCTTGGCCTTCACATTCAGGATGCCGTTCACGTCCAGATCGAATGTGACTTCGATCTTCGGCGTGCCGCGCGGCGCGGGCAGGATTCCTTCCAGGTTGAACTGATTCAGCATGCGGTTGTCGCGCGCCATCGGGCGTTCGCCCTGATAGACGCTGATCGTCACCGCCGACTGACCGTCAGCGGCTGTGGAGAACGTCTCCTTCTTGGTGACGGGGATCGTGGTATTGCGTTCGACGAGGACGGTCATCACGCCCCCCTCGGTTTCCAAGCCGAGCGACAGTGGGGTGACGTCGAGCAGGACCATGTCCTTGACCACACCCGAAATGATCCCCCCTTGGATGGCCGCGCCGATTGAAACGACTTCGTCGGGGTTCACGCCCCGGTGTGGTTCCTTGCCGCCGAACATCTTCTTGACGAATTCTTGGACCTTGGGGACGCGGGTCGAACCGCCGACCAAGACCACTTCGTCGATCTGGCTCGGCGACAGCTTGGCGTCGCGCAGCGCATTCTCGACCGGCTTGCGGCACCGCTCGATGAGGTGGTCCACCATCCGCTCGAACTCGGCGCGGGTCACGGTCATCTGCAGGTGCTTGGCGCCGCTGGCGTCGGCCGTGATGAACGGCAGGTTGATGTCTGTCGATTGCTGGCCCGACAGTTCCTTTTTGGCCTTTTCGGCCGCCTCGCGCAGACGTTGCAGAGCCATCGCATCCTTGCGCAGATCGATTGAATGCTCGGCCTGGAACTTGTCGGCGATGTGCTTGATCAGCACTTCGTCGAAGTCGTCGCCGCCGAGGTGAGTGTCGCCGTTCGTGCTGAGGACTTCCACCAATTCGTTGTCGACTTCCAAGACCGAAACGTCGAACGTTCCGCCCCCCAGGTCGAACACGGCGATCTTTTCGTTCTTCTTGTTTTGCAGGCCGTAGGCGAGTGCCGCGGCGGTCGGTTCGTTGATGATGCGGTCGACCGTGAGACCGGCGATTTCGCCGGCGTCCTTGGTGGCTTGGCGCTGGGCGTCGTTGAAGTACGCCGGCACGGTGATCACCGCGCGGGTGACGGTGTGTCCCAAGTAGGCTTCCGCCGCTTCTTTCAGTTTGCGGAGAATCTGCGCGGAGACTTCCGGCGGCGTGTACGTCTTGCCGTGGACTTCCACCTTGACGTACTCGTTCGGCCCGCCGACCACCTTGTACGGGACGATCTTTTCCTCCGATTCGACCTCGGTGTGACGGCGTCCCATGAACCGCTTGATCGAGAAAATCGTGTTTTTGGGATTAGTCACCGCCTGCCGTTTGGCGGGGTCGCCCACCAAGCGATCACCCTTTTCGGTGAAGGCGACAACACTCGGAGTCAGACGGTTACCTTCTTGGTTGGCGATGACCTTGACCTCGCCACCTTCCATGATCGACACGACGGAGTTCGTTGTTCCGAGGTCGATGCCAATGATTTGTTCTTGAATGGCCATGTTGTCGGTCCTTGC
>JAYTIB010000270.1:0-14112 GCA_043732205.1 Schlesneria sp.
GAAAGCCCATCGACGTCTCCGATCCGAAATCGGTTTGGACATCGTGCAACACGGACTCAAGTTGCGAAGCGGCGGCAGTACTCATGAAACGGATCCGTAAATGGGACGCGGGAGCCCTGGCGAGGATGCCTTGGGCCTCAGACTAAACCGGTCCACATACGAATCTAGTTCGTGGTTCTTTCGCATCACCTGTGGAGGCGATGTTTTTTTGCAACAACCGGTTGTCGAACGGCATCCTGCGCAGTTGTGACGGTTCGAACGGTTGTCCGTGCTTGGGATCGGCGCATCATCAACGGTCGTAGCATGGACGCCTCGTCCGTGCGGCCCCGTTTCCATGTTGGCCACATTTGGCCGCACGGACGAGGCGTCCGTGCGACGGCTGGTTCTCACCGAATCCCGACAGTGATTGATGCGCCGGTCCTTATTCGCCCCCCACCCGGGTGGCGACAAAACCGAATTTGCGACCTGTCATGGTCACGGTCCCCGCCATCTGTGACTTGTCCTTCGTCCACAGATAACCGTCCACCGACAACTGGGTGTTGGCCAGGAAGACTTCGAGCTTCAGATTGTGCGGAGTGCTGCCGGTCTGTCCCGTGATGTCATAGGCGTTCTTCGACTCGTCCGATGTGAACGAACCCGTGGCCTTCCCGTTCTCGCTCACCTTGAGTTGCAGTTCACCCAGCCAGCGCCCGTCGGCGTTCAGCTTCCAGTTCCCAGTGAAGTCCGTGGCCAGAACCCCCTCGTGATCGTTGGGATTTCGCGGGGCGGTCTTGTCGGCGGGTGGCAGTTGCGAACCGTTGAGCACCACCAGCTTGGAATTGTCGGCCGCGATCAACTCCCCTTCCGCCGTGAAGACGATGTCGGCCCCCTGTCCCTCCGGCACCACCTGCCCGATGTCGAGGTTGAAGCCGAAGCCGGGAAACAGCATCACGTCTTTGCCCGTGGCCGATGTCAAATCGAGCCGGTCACCGCGGTACGTGACAAACCGTTCAATCAGCAGCACGGGCATCGGCTTGTCGGACCCCTTGCTCTTCTTCAGCCCCCACGCCGCCAGCAGCTTGGAATAACCCCCGTCATCGGTCTTGGCCACCAGGCAGGGTGACCCGATGGTCGGCGCGAGCGGCTTGAGTTTCGCCGCGTCCTGCATGGTCAATTGCTTGACCGCGTCACCCTCTTCAGCCAGGCGTTTGACGAGCGTCGCACCATGACGCTCAAACACATCCGCAGCCCGGACGGTCGCCCCGGCACCGGACATCAGGACCACAGACAGACACAGGCGAACAGACCGGTTGCGAATCATCGAAGTCCCCGCAATTTAGGAAGAGTTTCATGGACATGGCGGCGGAACATCGTACCAGAGAGAACCGCGCGCCGGCTGTCGAGGGGCTCCGTTTCCAGCCAGAATCCCCGACCGTGGGACAGATTTTCCATCGGTCCGACACGAACCTCCGGGCGCACTGTTCGACGCGGGCGCTCTGTGGAAAAGCGGTTCGTGGCGAAAGACTTTGACCGCCGATTGGCGACTTGTCGAATAGACGATACCATCGAACCCGAAGCCGAGTCGGTCTTCGAATTGTAGACCATGACTCACGGCGTAGCGGTTGGCACGTGTTTGGATCTCGTTCGGAAAAGTCTCCATGAACCACTCCGATGTCGGGACAGGCCATTCGGCAACGGTGCGGCTCGAACTGAATGTCGGCGATCAAGTCTTCGAACTGGCCGAAATCGGTCCGGACACAGTTTTTCTCCGAAACCCAATCTCACTGCCACCGTGTGAAGCAGAAATCGTGATGCACATCGATGGACGGCGAAGAGTCTGGCGCGTCGATTTGCCTGATGGACTTTCAACCGATTCGGCACTCGCAAAAACTCAGCCAGTGTCACCGTCGAGCCAGCCACAGCGCGTGGGGTGATCTTCATGAATCGGCCCGGACAAAGGCAATGTGCAAACGTATGGCCAGGACTTTCGTAATCAGTCGGGCGCTGGGTGTGCACCGAATGAAGTGACGATGGCTCTGGCGAATTTGAGAGATCCCCGAAATTATGGGTACATAACCTATGGCTAGGACTCGACATGCCGTTGGGCGCTGGGTATGTTCGCCCCCCATCTCGCGGTGCGCTCCCATCAGCCCACAGACAATTCCCAAAGGTCGTCGATTGTGAATGACGATAATGACGATGCCCTTGGAAGGATCATCCGGCGTCATTCGAGCGCCAGCGGAACGGCAACACCTCAGGACATGGATGTCCGCGGTATGGCAACATCTCAGAACATGGACGTCCACCGAGACGCTCCGCTTGTCACCCAGACCTACGGGTTGATTGGACGAGCGCGCGTCTTTTGCGAGTGGCTTGAGCCGCTGCTGATGCTGGAGTTTCTGCACGTCAAAGCCGCGATGGACGACTTGAATCTCAAACTTGAGATGTTGCGCGGGACCGTGCTGGGATTGTTTGATTTCTGCCGCTCGGCGGAGGAGAACAGGGACAGAGAGGACACGCAGAAGTCCCCGAAACTCGAACGGCTGTACGGAATCAATCAGCATTTTCTCGATCTACTGATCGCTCAATGCGGTGCCGTTCTGCGCTCTTACGAGGACCGCCGTGCGGCGGCGTTTGATTCTCAGCAGCCTTCCCGCTCCACTGTGGATGCGATTGACTTGGCCGCGTCGCAAGTGTCGCACATGACCGTGCTGCTCAGTTACTGGCAGAGAGTGTTGAGAGACACGTTCCCTGAGGACATACAGCGGCTCGCGGACTCGCTGGAATCGTCAGACCGAGACCGCATTTCCGGTTGGGAAGACCTCCGCCAGATTCGGTTGCCGTTGGATTATGAACCGGTGGGCGTGCTGGAGCAGGCATTGCAACTGGTTGACGGCTCTGTGGACGACGCGAACGCAGTGCGCTGCTGTCTGGACGGCCGACGCGTGTTCCTTGCATCGTTGTACTTTGCCACGTTTCGCCCCCTGACGTGGGAACGACGGTACTACGCTCAAACCGTCGAGGCAACCGACCGGTCACTGCGTCAGATTCAGAAGATCGTCGAACAATCAATAACCCGCGCCGAGCGTGACGGCTCCGAGGAAAACCTCCGCGACGCGATGATCGATGACCAGTGCCGTCTCTCGACGCTCTGGCGACGGGATTGGATCAGTCACGAGCTGGAACCGTCGAGGTACGTTCGCTCGGCCTTGCGGCTGGAAATCACCGAGTCAGATTCGCCCAGCAACTTCTCCTGGATGTCTCTGGCTGCGGGATATCTCGGACGGACCAACCGCCGCCTGGACCCGGTTCGCGAAATGCCGGCGGCGATGGTGGGTTTGGTCTGCTCTGTGGAGCAGCATGTCCAATTCGATTTCGTGCTCGGCGAGCATCTCGACCTTTGGGGCTATGACCCGTCGAGCGAAGTTGAGATGCGGGAGTTCGAGGACTATGCGATCACGCTCGTAACGACCGACAACGCCACGAAGCAGTGGGCCAAACGCCTCACGAACTCCACTTCAAAAACCGCGCGGCCGGTGCGGCTGTTGTTCGTCGATGACAAACTCCCCGTTGGGCAACTCGGTTGCATCGACCAATGGCCTGTTGTGTCGTTTTCAAAGGAATGCCTGGATGTCCCGTGGCTGATGTCGCACATCGCGACGCATCCGTGGCTGACCGCGTCCGCCCAGAAACCAGCGGCTTGTTCTGGCCCGAGTCAGGTGGATTGGTACGCGCAAGAAGAGCGGATTCACGCGGTTGTCGGTCTCGCCTGCCAAGAGCTCGACAGGTTGATGGTGTCGCGTTCGGAGAATCGTCGTCGTTGGTTGACGAGCGAGTCGGCACTCGTGGTCTTTGAGATGTTGAAACGCAGTTTGGTTCGGCTGCTCCCGTCCCAACGCCACCGCGTTGATAACCCGCAGCCTGCTCGTGGCCGGTTGATTGACTTCGTGGGCCGAGTTGCCTCCATCCTTGACGGCCTCTCGAATTCGGAACGCTCTGCCGAGTCACTCACCCCGTACCAAGCCGAGTTGGCTGCAATGGAGCAGGAGCTGACGGAGTTTCCATGGCTGCTCTTGCCCATCGTCGTGCTGCGCTTCGTCGGGGACCACACGGTCGACTCCGCCGTCTTCTTCGGATTTGAAAAACGAGACACCGATACCCCCGAGCTGCATGGCCTCAACAACGACACGCTGCGACAAGCACTCAACGACATCTTGCAAAAGTGCGGCTTGCGTGACGGATATCTGGAAGTGAAAGACTCCACATGGCGGCTGAGAATTCCGATGTCGTCGGAACCGGCCGATTCCAGAGACGAAGTGGTCGCTCGGACACGCGCCCATTGACACCGGCCGACGAGCATGGTGAGTGCGGCGACGGCTCAGCGTCCTGGTGGAGGCTTCAACCGCGATTCGTTGATCTTGCCGCGAAGCGACGTCAGTGGGCGGCCGCGCCAAGCACGGTCTTGGGGAAGCGTGAATCGGTAGGCCATGCCGTTTCGGCGGACTTGGTCGAGCCACTGGAAGGTCGCTTCGTAAGACAGGCCGCTCGCGATCAGCGCGTCGTGGACCAACATGTATTCCGCGCGCACGTTGGTCGCGAAGGTCAGCGGGTCGTCCGAGCCGATGCAAACAGGGATCGGCGTCTCGGCCGTCGATTCAAAGGGGGAGTTCAGTCGCCACAACGGGTGACGTTGCTCGATTCCGCCCAGGTTCGCGATTAGCAGGTTCGACGAGGGATTGATCTCGACGCATAAGCCTTTGGCAGCGACTCGCTCGCACAGGCCGCGCTGCAAGATTTCCAAGGCCTCCACTTCGCCGGCGGTTTCAACCCACAGCACTTCGCGTCCGCGATCGAACAAATTCGGCGAGGTCAAGTACTTCCTCAACAAATCGAGCAACCGGTCGAGGGGGCGATGCTCTTCGGAGGGATGTGCGCTCGCGCGTTGCACGAAACTCCGGCTGGGCCTACCCAGCGGTTTGCGGACGCCGTAGGGAAAGCCCGCGGACATCAACATGGACTCGTCGTGCAACAGTTCGACGAACAACTCCAATTCTCCGGGAGTCAGCCGCTCGCCGAGGAGATCGCGGGTCAGCCACTCCAGTTCGCGTTCAATGGTGAGCTGTCGGCCCGGCGGACTCGGCAAACGTTCGCGAGCGTACTGGCACCATTCCCAGATCAGGTCGAGCCACCGATCCTCGCGTGGCACCGGGATGCGGCAGGCGGAGCGTGCCCATTCGGCAGCGTGCACACCCAACGCGATGGCATGTCCCAGACGATCCCCCTCGCGCAGTTCCAGGAATCGCAGCGCTTCGTCGATGCGGCGCAATCCCCCCAGCAGATGGACAAAGTCCTCGCCCGCATGCAGCGTGGTCCGCAGCGGCGGCACGTGGCAACCCAGTTGACGCTCCAGTTCGGCCGAGACCAAGCAGCCTACATCGTGCAGAAATCGAAACAGCGGAACGAGCACCCAGGTGGGAACGCCCAGTTCATCGGTGCAAGCATCAATGCCACGCAGCACCGTCAACGTCAGCGGAAAGTTCAACAACGCGCGGGACACCGCATTCACTTGTTGCAGGCGGCTGGAATAGAAGTCCAAGTAGCGGTACTTCCCACCTTGGAGAACCTTGTGCGTTCGGAGAATCGTGTCCTTATCTCGCATCAGACCGCGTGGGTCTGCCTGCGAGTGCCGCCAGTGCGCATTCGGCTGCCCCTTCTCTGCTCCTCCATGACGCTGACGGACCAGATGAAAGACCACGCCAAATTCCGGGCTGACCGCCGCGTCGCCAGACCGATCACAGTCAGGGGGAAGCCCGGCCAACGAAAAGTGCTGCCGGTGCTCGTCATCACGGGCGGCGCTTCGCCGTTGAGCGAACTGCTGTGACAAGTACTCCGCGAGGACTCGGCCGCGTCGCCGAAACGCTTCCGCGCGCGGCTCGCGACCCGGCGAGTCTGCGGCCTTGGCAAACGCCGACCGTGCGTCTTCCAAGAGCGAGACCACTTGCTGAAATCCATTCTCCGGCGCGGTACGCACCTCCAAAGATCGCAGGCCTTTGCCGAGTCCGCACACGTCGCACGCGCTGGCCACGGAGGCTCCCGTCGTCAACGTCGAATGCTTGCCTGGTTTCATCCGGTCATAGGTTCGCACGAACCATTGCAGGCCCGGTGTCATCGGCCGCAGCACCACATGCCGGTAGTAGATGTTCCGCACACGCACGACTTGCCAAAGCAGCTTCGCGAAGTCTTGGTCTTTCGGCTTGGCATGCAGATACCGAAACGCGGAGACGAGAAACTGCATTTCGGGAGTCGCTCCGGTTCGTGGCTGAAACTCAAACCAAGTCGCGAGAGGATCCTGCCGTTGGATGTTTTTCATCGCCGCATCGGAGTCCACCTCTGGCACATCCGAAATTCCACGGTGGTCACTGCGGATCGGAGTCGCGATCAGAGAGTACAGGCGACGGAGACGGCCGAAATCGTCTTCAGTCCGGCGAAGGTCTCCGCTCACGCACCCTTGGAGGACACGCCGCAAGATCAGGACGCCGTGCAAACCGAGCGCGCTGACAAGGCGGCTCGAAAGCTCCGCCAACATGGGATCAGAGTCTTGCGACTTCGCTGGGTTAAATGGCCGAGGCCGTTCCGCCAAACCCAACTCCGACAGGAAGCCCGCGAAGTCGAGGCCCTCAGCTTGCGACTGCTGACGTGTGACCAAGAAGGCGGCCAGGACGCATCGCGCCAATGCGGCATGCAGCAGCCACTGGGCCAAGTCGCGACCGTCGCGAAGTTCGGCTCCCGGACTGGCGAACGCGTCGTGTTTGAGATTCGGATCGCACAAGCGACGCATCGTCGAGGCCCACAACAGCCGAAAATCCAACGCGGCTCCCAAGTGCAGGTGCGTCTCTGCGAACCCGGCGTCGAGCAGAGTTCGTTCCCACTGTGGCGACAAGACCTCGACCGCAACCGGAGCCGACTTTTCCGTCGTCAGCGCCGCCAACAGCAAATCCTCCGGCAAAGCGAAGCTCATCCACCGCCAAGCTTCGCGCGACTTGGCTGTCTGCGCGAGATCCGGCCCCAACCCCTGAGCACCGCCGTGATCCCAGCGCAAACAAGGCACCGCGCGATGACCACGCACGCGCAGGTACGACTGCGCCAAACTCGTCACGTACTCATGCAGTGGCACCGGCTTGGACTTGTCCCCCTCGGTGTGGTCCGGCAGATCAAACCAGACTCGATCCCGCATCGCCGTCAGCTCATCAACGGAGACGCCCGGATACGCCTTGAGGATCGAACTCTCCGCACACCGCCACAACTCGCCGGTTCGTTCCATTTGCGGTTTGAGCTCCGTCGGTCCCAGCCGCAGTGAATCCACCGACGCCAGCGGAAACACGTTTAACTCCACCAACAAATGCTCCAACGGAATGAGGTTCGCCCGCAGGTGCGTCATTGCTCGCCCTCACGCTCTGCCGCGATCTTCCGCCGACGTTCTTCCCGTTCTTCGATCTGACGCCACAACCAATCCTCCGACGGACACAGGATGCCATTCTCGAAATCGTTGACCAGATTAGACGCCACCTTCGGAGACTCCGGCGGGATGGAATCGGAGGGCTTCTTGACATCGGACGGCGGGGCTTCATCAGGCGGTTTCGGGTACTCCCTCAAGAGGCCAGCCACATCGTCGGCATCGTAGGGGGAAACGCGAAAGACCGTCCGAGACTTCGGACGCTTGAGATAGCGTTCAATGATCCGCAAAGCCGACGCCAGTTTGGGCAAGTCATCGACGTGCCAGTCCGTGATCGGCAGATTGCCGCTCGGTCGGTCGAACTCTGGCTCCTTGTAACCCAGCGCCTTGAGAACGTCTTCAAAATGATGTTCGCTACGCTCCTTGGCCGTTCGACGAACGGCCAAAAGCCGCTTGGCTCCAACTCGTTCGACCGTCTCCCCGACCACGAAGATCGCATCCTCCAGCCACGGCAATTCTCGCTCCTCAGCCGCTTCAAGTTGCTGCTTCTGCCGCCGCTCCCGAAGTGAGCCTCTGGCCGACGGGCGAAACAAATCCCAAGCTAACTCGTCCGCACCCTCGTTGATAAACCTCAGCGCGAGTTCCTGTCTTCGCTGAACCACGCGCTCGATACTTGATTCGGCAGCGAGCTCCTTAGAAACAAAGATCGGCTCAATCGTCGGCCACAGTCGCTCGATGACACTGGTCGGCAGCCCGGACTCGGGACAAGCAAGATGGCACAGGCCGATGACCCAGGATTCGATCGTGGGGATCATCATTGCGGACGACGGGTTCCCATCTGACTCGCTGACTCGCTGTGCCACTGCGACCAAGAGTTGTTTGAGCCGCTCCATCAATTCGTCCCAAGCGGGGTCACTTTTGGAGAACGGCTTGGACCAATCCGGATGCAACTTGTCGTCTGTCGGATTGGATTTCAGTGGGAATTGTTGCTGATCAAGAATCGCGGTTCCGATGAGCATCCAGCGATATGCCAACTCAGTCAGATCGACATCGCTGCGGAGACGCCTAGTCTCACCGGGGCCCATATCCTCATAGGGGCTGACAGGGCAAAACTCGCCGACTGCGTCGAACCAAGCCGTTTTTAAATGGTCCCATCCCCAGAACGCGCGGAACCTGGGAGCCAACCATTCGATCTCGACCTGGATGGCGGGTTTGATGCGCCAAACAGTCGTCGCCACTTTGACGTCGGCAGGATTTGGTGTCGCCGAATTCTCCAGAGGAAACGTGCGACTCAAGGCAAACACATCGTGAGTCAGCATGAACATGCAATTGGTTTGCTGTTGAAACTCACGCAATTCCTTCGTTCTGGGTGTCTCCGCAGCCAGCCACCATTCGCCACTCCGCCAAACTCGCAGGAATCCCGCAACGTCCGATGCCGTGTGACACACGTCGCGCGCGCGGAGAGATCCAAATGCCAACTCACCGGATAACCGGCAGCCTACCCGGACCACACCTTGGTTCAATGACCAGCGCTTGCCCTCACGCGTCGTCCTCAGCTTCAAGACATTCTTCAACCCTAAGTGGACTTCCTCGTCGTCGAGCAAATCCGCGAGGTTGAGGTCGGCCTCAAGAGCCTCGCAGTAAAGATCAACCAGGAAGTTTTGTGAGCGGATCAGCCTCTTCTTCAAACTGTCCGACGGCTCTTCCTGTTTCTGGAGCAACTCCGGTGGCACGATGCCAGGGAGCCGATGCCACATGTCGACCACATGCCGTAACGAAAGTTCCTGGTGGCGGTTAACACTGTAGGTTTCGTCGTAGTCGGCCAGCAGCCCTGTGCCGATCGCTTTATGACGTGACGCACTGCCCGCATAGTTCTGGCGAGAGGCGTCTCCTTCGGGCAAGTCCTCGCCATTGTTGAACGGCGTCCCCACCAGAAAATCGAGCAACGACCGAATGCGTTTGGACCCTTGAACGCTGATGAAACGAAACGGCAGACGGTCGAGCAACTCAAACAGCCGGTCGGCGTCCGCATTCGGTCGAAAATTCAAGATCTCTTCTGACTTCATCTTCACCAACTCCGAGCGTTGCGCCGGCGGCAGCAACTTTCGCAACGCTTCTGACGTGAACTCGTGCAAGTCGTCCAGGATGAAATGCTTGAAATTCTGCGGATCGGGTTTGATCTCCGACATCCGCGCACGCTCTCCCAACGTCCGCAACATCAGCATTTTTTTTGCGATCTCGATGTCGCCCAGCACCACGGACACCAGCCGAGTATTGTTCGGACTGTGATGCAGCATCCGGATCATTCGAAGGATATTCAGGCACTGCGAAGGATTCAGATCGAAATCGTCGATCGGCAGCACGAACAGTGGCCGTTGGATGGTGCGAGGCCACGGGAAATGCTCGGACAGTTTCTCCAAGACACTTCCGAACCTTTGCGTCAGATCGGCCCGCGCTCGTTCGACGCGCAACACCTCCGTGGCGTACGAGTCCGGGTCCAGCGAACCGGCTCGCTGAGGCAGGTTGCCGTCCCAGCCAGCCGAGACATCGCTCATCAGCCGGCTCAATTCAACAATCGCTTGCTCCGACTGGCTGGTCATCCCCCGCAGCAATTCCGTCGCATGCTCGCTGACGTCACGAATGCGCTCCAAGGCGATTTCGACCCGCGTCAGGATCGCGGCCAACAGATTGGTGTGCTTCTCTTGCAATTCCATGTCCAGTGGGTCGAGCCACACCAACCGCGTCTCGAGAGACTTCAAATCCTGCTCGATCTGGCCAATGCCCTCCGGCAAGTCGGCTTGTCTCCGGTCGGTGCGGAGAATTGGTCTCCAGTCCCGCACGGTCGCGTGAGCCAGCGACATCAGCAACGACGACTTGCCCGTGCCACGGTCCCCCGTGATCAAGAGCGTTTTGTTGGGACGCTCGGGCGGCGCATCGAAGAACGCTTGGTCGGGAGTCTTCCGTTTCTTGGCGATCTGGTCGCTACGTTCCACCGCGTCGCGAAAGGCGTGGACAATGCTCCCGAACGCCTCCTGCTGACTGGTCGTCATACCCGACCACGTCAACCAATGTGACTCACGGCGCAAGACAGTGGATGAGCTGTTGTCGGACATGGAGTTTCTAGCCGAAATGAAATGGAGGTAGGACCGAAGTTGAGTTGGTCTGCCGACCGGAACTGATGCATTTGCTGCCAGTAACTGCATCGCCGCAGTCCACGGCAAAAGAAAGTTCTACATGCCGCTATACGGGCTGGGCAAGCAAGTTCTGCATCATTGTGGAAATATGGAACTTTTGAGCAACAATTCTCCTGACTCCAGACGCAAAGTCGTGGATCAGCGCTGTCATGAATTTCGGGTAAGGATCGCCATTTTGGTCCGGTGGATTTTTCCGCAGGGTAGTGGCGGAGCATGGCGTCGAAATCTGACGACACCATCGAAGTCCGATACCACTTGCAGATAACGACTGCCGGATTTGGCCCAGAGCGGAAGAGCCTCTTTGAAAAACAAACCAGTGGCGCAGCCGCCCTTGTTGAGATGGTCGGGAGCTGCTGTCTGTCGGATACATCCTGCTGTCTTCGTCCGTCGCGGTGAGGGCTCGCGAAACGGGTTCCGCGACGCTACGGGCGATGATGATCAGGCATCGGATGTACCAAACGAGCGAAAGACGTCTCTCGCCGCGTGCAAAACTCGCATGACGGCCACTTCGTCCACTTCCATGGTGTAGTAGATGACGTATGGCCGAACGGGAAAACATCGCAGTCCGGGAAGGATTTCCGGACACGCCTCACCTATCAACGGCTGCCGGGCAAGCATGTCGAACCGCTCAACGAGACGCACGATCATCTTGTCGGCTGCCGCCACAATGTCACCCGCAATGTGAAACCAGATGTTGTCGAGGTCCGCTCGCGCGGGGTCCGACAGATACTACGCCATCATGACTGTCCCGGAGCGGCGTGCAGTCGTTCCCGTCCACGGCGTTGAATGTCGTCAATCAAAGCCTAGCGGTCGGCATCGGTCTCAATGGCGGTGAACTCACCCCGAGTGAATGCGGTCATCCCGACTTCAATTTCGGTGCGAAGACTGGCCAAGTGGCGTTCGCTCTCTTGAAGCAATCGAACCGCTTCGGACACGGCCTCATCAGTGGAAGCATATTTCCCACTGGCAACTTCGGACTGAATGAAGGCTTCCAAATCGGGCGGAAGGGTGGCAACCATCGGTTTCGGCTCCTCGTAGGTGACAAGCAAGAGCACCGCAGCCAACGAGATCAAAAGCTGTTCGGCGTTGTCGCACCGCCTGGCGGAGCGGTTCCGGATGCATGTCGTCTGCAAATAGCTCGGCCACGGCAAGCTGATCGCCCAGGAGCATTACCTTCAGGTGACCGACGAACACTTCGCCAAAGGGGCTCAAGAAGAATTCTGCGCTGCACCGGCGCTGCAGCAGATTGCCGAAAAGGCTCGCAACGAGTTTCAGCAGCAAACGAAAAACCCCTCGGCTTGCGAGGGGTTTCTGGCAGTTGCGACGGCAGGTGAAAAAAGTGATTGGGCGATGCAGGGATCGAACCTGCGACTTCCACCGTGTGAAGATGGCACTCACCCATTATTTCTCGGTGTTTTCGGGTTGTTCTTAGGGATTCTGCTCGATATTCTGCCGAAATCCCTAAGCAAATCCCTAAGTCCCGCTGAATGGGCATGTGAACACGACATCATGGCCGCAAAGACCTCCGCCCGCTCTCTCAAGGGCTACAACGAAAAAACGCATACTTGGGACTGGTGGATCGGCGGCAAACGCTTCTACACCTCATGTGCGTCTCTTGGGTTGCCGGAATCGGAATGGACGCAGGAGAAGAGTCGGGCTGCTGCATGGGGGCGATACCAAGAACTCGCCGGGCTGCGTGCCGAAGAGCAAGCCGAAGTCAGGGCAAAAAACGACGCAAATCTGGACGCTTATCTCAAGATGGACCGGATCGCCCATGAGCAGGAACGGCTCATGATTACGATGGCGGAAGACCCGACATTCCTGCCACCACAGGAAACCCGGCCATCTTCACCACCTCCGGCACCAGACAAGACCATCAAGTACTCCGTGGAACGATATGTGGCGGTGAAGATTGATGATGCTCGTTCCGGCAATCGTTCTGCGGGTGGTGCGGATAATATCCGCCGCTTCTTGTCCGAACTTGTTAAGAATTTCGGTCATGACGCTACCTTCGATGCCATCACCTTCGACGCATGGGAAAAGTGGCAGCGTTATTGTCAATCCCACAAGACGGAGCATTGGAAATCGGCCTATAACAACAGCAAAACCTTCTTGGCATGGTGTGACCAAAAAGATTTGGTTCAGTTGCCAAAGAATTTTTACAACAAAATCAAGTTCGTATTCGAGCGTCCAGAAATCAAAACATATTCTGACGCCGAAATCGTCAGGATTTTGGAGGCAGCGAATGGGAACCTGAAACTGTGTTTGTTGTTGATGTTGAATGCCGGAATGCAAAGCAAGGATATCGGCGACCTGAAGAAGTCGGAAATTGACTTGAAGAAAGGGAAAATCACTAGAAAGCGATCCAAAACCAAGGACAAACCAAACACGCCGCTCGTTACCTATCCTCTGTGGCGGTCGACCTTGAAAATGTTGCGAAAACTCATCAACCAAGACCCTGATTGTATACTAGCACTGACCACCAAGAGCGGTGGAAAGTGGAATTATCGAGAGTTGCAGGAGAATGGCAAACTCAAGAGGTCAGACAACATCAATACTCTTTGGCAGAATTTGGAAGCGAAGGTGGGACAGATTGGCACACTTGGTCGTTTCAAGAAATCCAGTGCCACCAAGATCAAGAACAATCCGAAGTACGCCAATTGCGAAATCATGTTTCTTGGTCATACCGAACGCAACATGTCCGGGCAGCACTACGCCAAGATCACGCCGGAACGGTTGTCGGCGGCGGTCAAATGGCTCGGCGACGAATGGCACCAGAACTGATTCGTGGCGGGTTTGGTGCCTATGGTGGGTCTCCCCCAAGAGGGGAAAAATCCCGCTGCCGAGGGCATGACCAAGCCGCCGCAAAAATTGCATGGCAACTTTTGGGCGGCAGGGAAACACCTCGGCTCTGATTTCAGAGTTCCAGATTTCCATCCACGTCATCCACAATTTGGAATCGGATGGCAGGGACTCAATCGCTTCCGGCTTGATCACAGTCACAACTGCGAGCTTGATCTCCTCACCGCAGCCGCAGATACAGGGCGTCTCGCAGCCTTGGTGCCGTCATCCCGTTCAACTGGTGCAAGGCACTCGTGCCGTTCTCGATCAAGAGTTCCTCATCGAAGAGATGCTCAGGCACATCCATCCGATGATCCACGTCTCCGATGAAGCCATTGAGTGACAGGGCGTAACCGCCCTTCTGTTTCCCCATCCACTCGAAGAGCCGAGGGTGGTCAAACCGGCCCAAGTAAATGCGGCATCTCCCCGTCTTGTATGGCGGATCGAGATACAGAAAATCCTCGGCCCTCGATCTCACCGTGGCGTAGTCCCGCACGGCGAACTGCACATCATGTGACCGGAGCCGCTGATTCCATTCGGTGATCAGCCGCTTCGCTGCGTCGGGCGGCAGACCTTCTTCGCCGTGGTGGTACGAGACCATGAACTGCCCACGCTGGTTAAACCTCACCAACCCAATTCGGCAGG
>JAYTIB010000271.1:0-14096 GCA_043732205.1 Schlesneria sp.
CAACTCGTCGGTGATTTCTAGGCGGCTTGAATTCCAGTCACACTGCGCCATGTATTCTCGCTTGGGTCACAGTTCTTTCTCGTTCGTCGTCTCTTGGGAGGCTTGGATGCTTCGATCACTCCGATGTGCGGTTCTGCCGCTGATTTGCCTGTCACTCGCGGCGTGCCAAAGCGGCAAGCCGGAGCCCAAGAAATACTCCGTCAGCGGCACGGTGACTCTCGATGGGAAACCGCTGGCCGAGAACGGCCTGATCTACTTCAAGACGATCGCCACGGGCGACATTGACGGCTGCGACATCAAGTCCGGGAAGTTCAGCGGCTCGACCGTGCCGGGTGAACGACGGGTCGAGATCGTGGTCTACCGCGTCAAGACCGTGGACTTCGACGGAATGAAGGGCGAAGTGAAGGAGAGCCTCATCCCGCCCCGCTACAACACGGACAGCACGCTGACCGCCAAGGTCACTCCCGAAGGCCCCAATCAGTTCACCTTTGAGCTGACCTCGAAGTGATCCGCGCGGGTTCTCCAACCGGGCACACTCAATTCCCGTCGCTCCGCGCGTCAACTTCCGCGCGGTGACGACGATGAACGGCCTGTTCGGACGCGGTTCCGCAGCGTGCGAAGACGGGGTCTCATGCCGGTTCGGGTGTTCGCGGGTTGCCTCCGTGGCATCGAAACTGGCGGCTCGGTAGCCTGCTCACATGCCACCCACCTTCGTCACCAACCATCGCGTGGAGTTCTTCGAGACCGATCTCGCGGGGATCGTGCATTTCGCGAACTATTACCGGTTCATGGAAATCTCCGAGCACGCGTTCTTCCGCTCACTCGCCCTGAAGATCCACGACACGCTGCCCGACGGCACCGTGTTCGGCTGGCCGCGGGTCGCCGCCAGTTGCTCGTTCAACGCCCCCGCGCGGTATGGCGACGACGTCGAGATCCGCGTCACCGTGGTCCGGCGCACCAAGCGGTCGCTGACGACGACGTACGAGTTTCGACGCGGCGAAACTCTGCTGGCCACCGGCGAGATGAAGACCGCCTACTGCATCGTCCCCGCCGGTGGCGGCCTGCAGTCCGTCGACATGCCGCCCGAATACTTCGAACGGTTGGGACACGGGCTGGCTCCGGACTAAGGGGCTGTGCGGCAACAACGTCCGAGAGTTGCCCGCCGCGACGCGGCAGTTGTCTGTTCGCTCCAGTTCGACAGCACTCCTCATTCGCGCTCCTTTTGATTCGCGCGGAAATCGTTTGGGTCCGCGCGAATCAAATGGAGCGCGAATGAGAAGGCGAAGCGGTGATACCGGGCATTGGCAGGGAGACACCGCTCGTGTTGCGACACACCGTGTAACTTTTGGAAGTAGAAAATCCACAGCCCCTAATTCTGGACGGCGGCGATTCATCGCCGCGCTCCTTTCTCGGACACCGGTTGATCTGGGGTCGGGCTCGTAACTGCTTTTCTGACGCAGACACTCCGCGACCTTGCTTCGTCGGTCCGGTTTGCTTCTGTGATGCGGCGGGATTATCGTGCCGACTCATTCAAGCTGGCCCACGCGTCCTCCCTCTGGAAAGTGCTCCCATGCAGGTGGCGATTACGGACTTCTCGTTCCCGACTCTGGAAGTCGAAGAGGCCATTCTGCACGCCGAGGGGCACCAGATCGTCAGCGGTCAATGCAAGACGCCCGAGACGCTGATTCCGCTCGTGCGCGACGCCGATGCCGTGATCACGCAGTTCGCCCCGGTGAAGGCCGACGTGATCGCCGCCATGCAGAAGGCGCGCGTCATCGTGCGGTATGGCATCGGCGTCGACAACGTCGATCTCGAAGCCGCCCGCCAGCGCGGCATCCCCGTCTGCAATGTCCCCGACTACTGCATCGACGAAGTGGCCGACCACACGCTGGCCTTCATCCTCGGAGTCACCCGGCAGGTGGTGGCGAACACGAACCACATTCGCGCCGGCCAGTGGGGACTGGCGTTTCCGCTGGATCAAATGCGCACGCTGCGCGATCTGACCGTGGGAATCGTCGGCTTCGGACGCATCGGCCGCGAAGTCGCCAGTCGACTCGCGCCGTTCAAGTGTCGGCGACTGGTGTTCGACCCGGTCGTCCCCGCCGACGCGATTCAACAAGCCGGCTGCGAGCCTGTTGATCTGAACGCGATTCTCACCCAGTCCGATGTGTTGACGCTGCACTGTCCGTCGACGCCGCAGACCCGGCGGCTGCTGAATTCCGTGTCGATCCCGCAGATGCGCCGGGGATCGATTCTCGTGAACCTTGCGCGCGGCGATCTGGTGGAGACCGCGGCGCTGGTGCATGCCCTGCAATCGGGTCAACTGAGTGCCGCGGCGATCGACGTCTGTGATCCCGAGCCGATCCCCGCCGACAGTCCGCTCCGTCAACTCCCCAACGTGATCGTCGCATCGCATGTGGCTTCGGCCAGCGTCAAGGCCGTGCGCACCCTGCGCGAGACGGCCGCCGGGCTCGCAGCCAAGGCGCTCCGCGGCGAAAAGCTGCCAAACGTCGTCAACGGCGTCACGTAAGCCGCGGCCCTGTCATTTTGCAATTTGCACTTTTCAATTTGCACTTTTCAATTTCCTGTGGCTGAAAGGAACCGATGTCCACGCGAGTCACCGTCGATGAGTTGCAGGCGTTCTGTGTCGAGGCGCTGTGTCGGGCTGGAGCGAAGGAGACCCATGCGCGAATCGTCGCCGAAGTGTTGGTGACCACGGACACGTGGGGGACGTTTACCCACGGAACCAAGCTGCTGCGCGACTACTGCAAACGAGTGAAAGCAGGCGGGCTTCGCTCGGACACCGAGCCATCGGTCGTGGCGAGCGGTCCCGCGTGGGCGATCGTCGACGGTGGATCATGCCTCGGTCACGTCACGTCGGTCTTCGCCATGCAGCAGGCCATTCAACGCGCGAAGCAAACCGGCATCGCGTACGTCGGCGTGAAGAACTCGTGCCACTTCGGAGCCGCCGGTTATTACGCCTGGCTCGCCGCCAAAGAGGGACTGATCGGCGTCTCAATGGCCAACGACATCCCGAGCGTCGCCGCAGCCGGTTCACGCCGTTCTGTCACCGGCAGCAATCCGCTCGCGTATGCCGTTCCAACCGGCGCGGGCGATCCGATTCTGCTCGACATTGCCAGCAGCACGGTCGCCGGTGGCAAGGTGTACGCGGCGTTCCAGCGCGGCGAGCCGATTCCCAACACTTGGATTCTCGACGAAGAGGGACATCCGTCGACCGACAGCAGCCTCTATCCCGCCAAGGCGGCGTTGACTCCGCTGGCCAATCACAAGGGCTACGGTATCGCGCTGTTGATTGAAACACTCAGCGGCCTGCTGACCGGTGCGCAGGTCACGTGGGAAGTGGGAAGCTGGATCTGGGGCGATGCCACGCAACCAACCGGTCATGGCCACGCCTTCATCGCGATCGACATCGCCGCGATGGGACCACGCGACGTGTTCGAAGCCCGGATCACAAACCTGATCCGCGAGATCCATGACGCACCGCCCGCCGACGGTGTCGAACGAGTGCTCGTGCCGCACGAACGCGAATTCAATCTGCGCCGAAAGGCATTGGTCGAAGGAATCGACCTGCCATCCGACGTGGTCGGCAAACTGGCCGGATTGGCGGACGACGTCGATTTGCATCCGGCATGGCTCAACGAGAACAGATGAAGAAAAGCGATTGGCCAATCACCAACAGCCAATTACAAACAGCCGACAGCCGACAGCCGACAGCCGATAGCCGACAGCCGATAGCCGATAGCCGATCCCTTTTTCCTCGAAGCGTCGTGGTTCGTGATTATTGATTATTGATTATTGATTATTGATTGTTGTTGATTGGCTATTGGTGATTGGTTGTTCGGGCACGTATCGCCGGTCGGGAGACGGTTTCCATTGGAGTGGCAGAATGCAAATCGTGAACGCTCGTGTGGTGTTACTCGTGTGGAGCCTGTTTGTGCTCATGCCGCAAGTCGGCAGGGCTCAGGTTTCTCCGGACATTGTGAAAGACTTGACGTTGCTCGTCGCACCCGACCGGCCGTGTGTCTGGCCCGTCGGGATGACGCAGCATATCGTCGTCCCCAGCCGGACGTTTGGTCCCGGAGCGTACCACCGCGATCTGATCATCATCGACGAGCACACGGGAACGCAGTGGGATGCTCCGGCTCACTTTGTCCCGCCGCCCGATTCCGGTCTTCCCGGCGCGGGGCCGATGGGGGCGATCACGGGTGAGAAAGTCCCCGCGTGGCAGTTCTGTGGTGAAGCGTGCGTGATCGACATCCGCAGCCACATCGACGAAGCCCCGGATGGCGAGAGTTACCTGATCCGCCCCGAGATCGTGCAGGCCTGGGAAAAGGCGCACCGTCCTCTAAAGTTTGGCGACGTCGTGCTCTTTCGCAGTGATTACTCGGACAAGTACTACCAGCCGTTCCCGGCGGGCGAACGGTTCGTCACGACCGCTCTTCGCAAGGAAACACCGGGCTGGCCGGCACCGACTCCCGAGACGATGGAGTATCTCGGTTCCAAAGGCGTGAAGACGCTGGGACTCGATGGCGCCAGCATGGGGCCGCTCCCCAACCTCGCCGTCGCCACGCATCAGGCCGGCGGGAAACTCGGCATGATCTGGACCGAGTGTTCGACCAACCTCGGATCACTGCCGACCACCGGAGCGTTCACGGCGCTGCTGGCGGCCAAGCACGCGGGGGGATCGGGTGGTGAATGCCGCGGCATCGGCATCACCGAGCCGAAACTCGCGGCGCGGTTGATTGAGAGCGCACGGAACAAACGTGTGGCCGATCTGTCGGTCACGTTGGATGAGGACTATCCCGTCACGTGGCCGGGCTACGGTCCGGGGGACGAGGCGAGCCGCTACGTCTCGAAGACGTTGAACGCCTTCAGCAAGGCGCGCGGTCCGTACTTCGCGAAGACACACATGCTCGACGGTCAGGCGGGGACGCATGTCGTTCTGCCGAGTTACTCGCTGCCACCCACGGGCTTCGACAACAACCGTTACTCGGCCGACGTTCAAGCCGTGCTGAAGAAGTACGAGGCAAAGTTCGGCCCGCGCGGTCACAGCGCGATGACACTCGATCAGGCACCGTTGAGCCAGATGCTGGGTGAGGCGCACGTCGTCGATGTCCGCAAACTGGTCGGCTCGACGAAAACAGCCGACTGGCCCGCATCGCCGGTTATCACGCTGGAATATCTCAAGCAGCGAGATGTCGAACGACCGTTCCGGTCGGGCGAAGTTGTGATCTTCTACTCGGGCTATTCGGACGCGCACTTCAAACCGCTGCCCGAGGCTCCCGAGTTGGACGGCCTGTTTGCCGCACCGCTCGCGGGAAAAGCGGAAGCGTGGCCGGCAGCGACCGCGGAGGCCATCGCGTACCTCGCCGACAAGGGAGTGCGCTGCATCGGCACCGACGGCCCGACGCTCGGCGGCGTCAACCGCGAGAACGCGCTGATGGTCAACTGGCTGGCCGCCAACAAGGGGATTTTGACGATCGAATTCCTGACCAACGTCGCGGCAATCCACGACAAGCCGGCGTACTTTCTATTCGCACCGATCAAGATCCACGGAACTCGCGGAGGCTACGGCCGGGCACTCGCACTGTTCTGACAACTCGTTGAAGCAGTCGTAGCACAGGCGGCTCGCCTGTGATTCCACGTTCAATGCAAGCAGGCGGGCCGCCCGCTCTACGTTTATCAACTCGCCGCCTGCTCCGATCCAAAGCGTCCTGAAGTACACCGCTCAACAAGGTCCCCATGACAACCCCGTCCCATCAGGTGCCGAACTGCCTTCCCGCATGGGGCATCGCCGAGTTGCCGGAGCCCCGGTCCATCGGGGTGCGCAACTGGGCCAGCTTCATCGGTCCCGGCATTGTGATGATGGGGATTCAGATCGGCGCGGGTGAGTGGCTGTACGGTCCGGAAATCACCGCGAAATACGGCGGCGGGTTGATGTGGATCGCCACCGTCGCGATCGTGCTGCAGGTGTTCTACAACCTCGAATGCGCCCGTTACGCCCTGTACTGCGGCGAACCGGTGATGACCGGCTTCCTGCGAAAGCGGCCGGGACCGCGGCTGTGGCTCGGCGTGATCCTGTTCCTCAGCCTCTCCGCCCTGATCCCCGCCTTGTCAACGAATGCGGCGGCCACGCTCGCGGCCCTCTGGTTGAAGCGTCTGCCGGGTGAAGCCGACCGTCAGTTGGTCATGATGTTTTCGTACCTCTGCCTGGCCGGAGTCGCCCTGCCGGTCCTGGTCGGCGGCAAGGTGTACAACATGCTGCAGGCGGTGATGACGGTCAAAGTCGCGATCGTGCTCGGGTTCTGCCTGGTCGTCGGCCTGACGTGTGTCGGCCCCGAACATTGGTGGAATGTGATGAGCGGCTTTGCCAAGTTCGGCAACGTGCCGGTCAAGGCCGGCGGACACGACGGCGTGGTGAATGTCTTCACCCACTTCTGGCTGACGGGCTCATTCCCGCTGGTCGAACTCGGCAACATCGCGGTGCTCGGTGCCTTTGCCGGCTACGCGGGTGGAGGCGGGATGGCGAATTCGACCTACAGCAATTACGTCCGCGACAAGGGCTGGGGGATGGGCCGCGAAGTCGGCGCGATCGCCAGCGCCGTCGGGGGACGCAACATCACACTCAGCCACGTCGGCAAGGTGTTCCTGATCTCGCCCGAATCCCTGCGGCGCTGGCGCGGCTGGTGGCGATACATCCTGACCGACCAGTTAATCATCTGGATGCCCGGCTGCTTCATGGGGATGGCGCTGCCGGCCCTGTTGTCGCTGCAGTTCGCGGCTCATTCCGAGTTCTACAACCAACCGGACAAGCTCGACTGGGCGCAGGCGATGATCACGGCCGACGGCATTCGGCACGCACCGCAATTCAGTCCGGCGATCGGCGGCGCGCTCTGCGTTGTCACCCTGCTCGTTGGACTGACGGTGTTGCTTCCCAGCCAGATGTCGATTGTCGAAGACTTCAGCCGCCGGTGGACGGACATCATCTGGTCGGCCAGCCCGCACGCGCGCGACAACCTGCGCGACAACCAGGTGAAGTACATCTACTACACGCTGCTGTTCACGTATGTGGGGTGGACGCTGGTCGCGCAGTACCTGTTCAGCACGTATGGCACACCGAAGCTGATGACGCTGATCATCGCCAACATGAACAATCTGGCGATCGGCGTGACGGCGTTTCAACTGCTGTGGGTCAACGTCACGCTGCTGCCGCAAGAAATCCGTCCCCGCTGGTATCACCGCACAGGAATGGTCTGTTGCGGAGTCTTCTATCTGGGACTGGCCGGGCTGGTGTTCGTGACGAAGCAATGGCCGAGCCTCATCGACTTTTTGCGCGGCCCGGCGGCACCGACATGATTTTGGAGGATGGGCACTCCTGCCCGTCCGCTCTTCCAAACCAAAGCCGGACGGGCAGGAGTGCCCATCCTCCAAGGCTGCTTTACGACACACTTCAAACACACGATTCGAAGCGGGGGCAAACAAACGTGACGACGTCTCTTTTCGATCTTTCCGGCCGGGTGGCCGTCGTTTCAGGCGCGGCGCAGGGAATGGGTCAGGCGACGGCACTCGCGCTGGCTGAAGCCGGTGCGGACGTGATGCTGGTCGATCGCAATCTGGACGGCGCGAATGCGACCGCCAACGACATCAGACTGATCGGCCGCAAGGCGGTCACGTCGAACTGCAATGTCTCGGACCCGGATGCCATCGCCGAACTGTTCCGACAGGTCGACGCCGAGTTCGGCCGGGTCGACTTCCTCGGCAACATCGCCGGCGACGGACATCTGGCGAAGCCCGAAGAACTCGCCATCGCCGACTTGCATCGCGTCCTGCAAAACCTCGTCGTCGGCCGGTTCGCGATGTGTCAGGAAGCGGGACGCCGCATGCTGGCGCAGGGCCGGGGCTCGATCATGAACATCGGTTCACTCGCCAGCACCACCGCGCTCGGTCGCGGCCACATCGCCTACAGCATGGCCATGGGAGCCGTCGTCCAAATGACGCGAGAATTAAGCACGGAATGGAGCCATCGCGGTGTGCGGGTGAATTGCGTGACGCCCGCCCAAGTCATCAACCCCAGCCTGGCCGCGCGGATGGAACAAGACCCCACCTTGGAGGCAAGATTCCTGAAGGGCATCCCAGCCGGACGACTCGGCCAACCGAGCGATATCATGGGCCTGGCCGTCCTGCTGGCATCGGACGCCTCCGAATGGATCACCGGAGCCATTATCCCCATGGACGGTGGCAACATGGCCATGAATGCCGGAGGCACTCCAGGACATCAATTGTCGAGCGTTCAAACGTTTCGCGCGGAATCGGAAAGTAACAAGTAATGTCAGTTGCCGAATCACCACTGCCGCTCAGTTCCCCGCTGTCGACCGATCCCGTCATCATGTCCCTCTATCGGACGATGCAGGTCATCCGCCAGACCGAAGAGGAATTGGCTCGCTGTCACCAGCGCGGTTTGATTCATGGCGCGTGTCACACGTATGTTGGCGAAGAGGCGATCGCCACGGGCGTGTGTGCGCACCTGCGGAAAGAAGACGTCGTCTTCAGCACGCATCGTGGCCACGGCCATGCGCTGGCCAAGGGAATGCCGCCTCGCGAGCTGATGGCCGAACTGTTCGGACGACAGACGGGCTGCTCGCGCGGCCGCGGCGGCAGCATGCATTTGTTCTCGCCCGAGATCGGGATGATGGGGACCAGCGGCATCGTCGGGCCGTGCATTCTTCAAGCGTGCGGCGGTGGGTACAGCTTCAAGATCCTCAAGACCGACAACGTGGCCGTCGCATTCTTCGGGGACGGGGCCGCCAACAACGGAGCCTTCCACGAGGGGCTGAACATGGCCAGCATCTGGAAGCTGCCGGTGCTGTTCATCTGCGAGAACAATCAGTTCGCCACCGAAGTCCCGTTCGCGTATGCGGCCGGCAATCCCACGGTCGGCAGCCGCGGCGCGGCCTATGGCATGCCGGGGATCACGCTTGATGGCAACGATGTGATGGAGATTCATCGCGTGGCGGGCGAGGCGGTCGAACGGGCCCGGTCGGGCGGCGGCCCGACGCTGATCGAATGCCTGACCTACCGCACCCGGGCTCACGCCGAGGGGATGGGCGACTTCACCTACCGGACGCGCGAAGACGTCGAAGCCTGGAAGCAAAAATGCCCGATCGCGCGGTTGAGGGGGGGCGGTGGGCAGTGCGAAGTGGGCAGTGCGAAGAAAACAAACGAGGAACAGTTTGATGAGATTGATCGCGAGATCGCGGGGCTGGTGAAGGAGGCGCGTGAGTTCGCCGAAGCCAGCCCCTTCCCTGACGCCGCCTCAGCCACAAAGCACGTCTATTCAGAACCCGCCTCCCTGCGATCGCCTTCCACTGCCGACTGCCCACTGCCGACTGCCCTCAAGACATTTTCCCAAGCCGCGCACGAAGCCCTCGCGGAAGAAATGGCCGCCAACCCGGCGATCTTCGTGATGGGCGAGGGGATCGGTGTTCGCGGCGGAAACTTCATGACCACCGCCGGCCTGTACGCGCTGTACGGACCCGAGCGGTTGTGTGACACGCCGATCTGCGAACGCGGGTTTGTGGGACTCGCCTGCGGAGCCGGGATGACCGGCACCCGTCCCGTCATCGACTTCATGTTCGCCGACTTCGTGCTCGATTCGGTCGGTGAGATCATCAACCAGATCGCCAAAATGCAGTACATGAGCAGCGGCCGGTTGAAGATGCCGGTCCTGCTGCGCGGCTGCATCGGCATCGGCCATTCGGCCGCCACGCACCATTCCGGCAATTACTACGGCATGTACGCCCAAGTCCCCGGACTAAAGGTCGTCGTGCCCTCGACCGCCGCCGATGCCAAGGGGCTGCTGAAGCGGGCGCTGCGATGCGACGATCCCGTGCTGTTCCTGGAACACCGTGAAATCCTGTCGATCAAGGGACTCGTCCCCGACGGCGACTACGAGATCGAATTCGGCAAGGCGGCCATTGTCCGCGCGGGGACGAGCGTGACGGTGGTTGCACTCGCGCGGATGGTGCATCAGACGCTCGCTGTCTGCGACGACTTGCAGAAGTCGGGGATCTCGGTCGAGCTGGTCGATCCGCGGACCGTGTCGCCGCTGGATGTCGACACGATCCTGGAGTCGGTCCGCAAGACGGGACGGTTGCTGATCGTGGACGAAGCGTTCGGTCCGTGCAGCATCGCCAGCGAAGTGGCGGCCCAGATCGCCGACCGCGGCTTCAACGATCTCGACGCCCCGATCAAGCGGCTGAACGGAGTCTTCACGCCGACCCCGTACAGCCCGACGCTGGAAAAAGTGGTCGTGCCTCAGCCGGAAGAGATCGCGCTGGCGATCCGGGAATTGATGAGCGAATGATGACTCTTCGGAATCCAACCGTGATGGTTATGCCTCACGCAGCCTCAAGTGAGACGTTTAGCCTCAACGCCATCGGCGTGAGAGCGATCAACGCTGTGCCCACATTCGCGCCCACGCCGATGGCGTTGGGGCTAAACGTAAAACCTCTCATGCATGACCGCGTGGGGTATATTCCGTTGTGCATGGTCAGGCTGTTGCTGATCGTGGCGACATTGACGTCGATGTCGCACGCCGATGAATCATTGACGGGCGGGACCAGTCTCAAGTTCGCCACTGTGGAAGAGGGACGGGCGCTGGTCGCGACGAGCGACACCTTTCTCAAAGCGCTGAGCCGGTTTGACAGGCAGGTCCGATTGCAGACGGCCGGTGACGCGACCGAAGCGGCGCTCATTGAGTTTCTCAAGCGTGAGGTCGTCGACTGGGATGACGAGTCGCGAAAACTCCTCGCGGAATCGATCGAGCGGGTGCGGCCGAAACTGGATCGGTATCACCTGCCGCTCCCGCGGACGACACTGTTGATTCGGATGTCGGGCAAAGCGGAAGCCAATGCCGCCTACACACGCGGCGCGGCGATCCTGCTGCCGAGGGATCGGCTGCGGAAGATCACTCCCGATGCGATCGACCGGCTGTTGCTCCACGAGTTGTTCCATGTCCTCAGCCGCCATGCGCCGGAACTGCGCCGGGATCTGTACCGGATCATCGGCTTCGAGGTCTGCGATCCGATCGCGCTCCCGGCGTCGCTGGCCGACATCAAGCTGACCAACCCGGATGCGCCGCTGGTTGACTGCGTCATCAAACTGACGGAGGGAGACGAGACCTTTCACGCCGCTCCGATCCTGTACTCATCATCGGCAACATACGACGCCGACAAGAAGCCGCCGCTGTTCAAGTACCTGACTTTGCGTTTGATGAAAGTCGAACAGCAGGCGGGCCGCTGGAGGCCGGTGCTGATTGACGGCGAGCCGGTTCTGATCGCGCCCGACCAATCGAAATCGTTCGCCGAACAGATCGGTCAGAACACGAAGTACATCATCCACCCCGACGAAATCCTGGCGGACAACTTCGTCCACCTGATCATGCAGACTGAGAAATTGGCGTCGCCGCAAATCGTGGAGCGGATGAGCGGGCGATTGAAACAACCGCGATGAAGCGACCAATCTCACATGACACAGCACGCTCGCATTCCTGTCCCCTCGCCCCCGGCTTTGCGGGGGAGAGGGCTAGGGTGAGGGGGCTCGTCGGTGGAGTGGACGCACCCTGCAACTTCGACATTTCCCTCGGTAAATCACGGCACACTTCATGGCCTCGGCAACATTCGAATCCCCCCTCACCCTAGCCCTCTCCCCCCGAAGCGGGCGGGAGAGGGGACCGGAATTGTCGTCGCGCGCTGTGGTCCCAATGACTGACGTCCGGTGACGATGGAGAAACGCATGGCCTTTGAAATCACGATTCCGCGACTCGGTTGGTCGATGGAAGAGGGGACGTTTGTCCGCTGGCTCAAGCGGGACGGCGATGCCGTCAAGCCGGGCGAAGCGCTGTTCGAACTCGAAGGCGAAAAGGCGGCCCAGGACGTGGAAGCGGTCGACGGTGGAATCCTGCGCATTCCCGCCACCGCGCCGCAGCCGGGCAGTGTCGTGGCGGTCGGGTCTGTCGTTGGGTATCTCGTTGCGGACGGTGAGGGAATTCCTGGAAGTGCTCATGAGACATCGCGCGTGATAGGGGACTCGATGCCACCAGCGGTCGCGGCAGCGGTGTCGGTCTCCGCGCCGCCTGCGGCTCCGTCGGTCCGACGAATGGCTCGGGAAATGGGGGTTGATCTGGGACAGATTGCCGGCAGCGGCCCGGCGGGGCGAATCACCGCGAGCGACGTGCTCGCTACCACCGTCGCCGTTGGCTTTGGGTTCAACGAGATGGTTGTTTCGTCACCACGAGTGAGCTCTTCGACCGTGGCCAGCCCACGCGCGCGGCGCGCGGCGCGCGAACTGGGAATCGACTGGACCGGTCTGTCCGGTACGGGTCGCGATGGCCGGGTTCGCGAGCAGGACGTCCGCGCGGTGGCGACGGCTCGACCTGACGCATCCCGATCGTTGGCGACTCCGCAGTTCGCCGACGTGGCCGGCACGACAAGCCCGGTGACGCGCCACCGTCGGACGATCGCCGACCGCATGACATACAGCCGCCAGCACACGGCCCCGGTGACGCTGACCACGCGGATTGACGCCACGAACCTCGTCAGTCTGCGACAGCAGTTCAAGTCCGACGGCGGCACGGTCGTTCCGTCGTACTCGGACATCGTTGTCAAGCTGGTGGCGACGGCGCTGGCGCAACACCCGCAGTTGATGACCCGGTGGGTGGACGAGCAACTGATCGTGCCCGATGTGATCAGCATCGGATTGGCCGTCGATACCGACGCGGGGCTGCTGGTCCCGGTGATCCGCGATGTTCCGTCGTTGTCACTGGTCGAGTTGTCCGCAGCGTCGAGCCGGATGATCACTCAGGCCCGCGCGGGCCAATTGAAGGCGTCCGACATGCAGGGGGGCGTCTTCACGGTTACGAATCTCGGTGCGTACGGCGTCGACGCCTTCACGCCGATCATCAACTCGCCCGAGACCGCGATCCTGGGCCTGGGCCGCATCCGCCGCGAAGCCGTCGTGTTCGAAAACCAGATCGTCGCGCGGGATCAGATGAGTCTGAGTCTGACGTTCGACCATCGCATCGTCGACGGCGCTCCCGCCGCGCGGTTTCTGCAAACCGTCAGCCAGGCGCTCGAAACACCGTCCGCATGGCTGCTGCGAAACGTGCTGTAGCCCGCATTATTCATGAGGAACCACGGAAAGTCACGGAAGCGGAAGAGTTGCACATCTCGCCGTCTGTCGCGGCGTATGCTCAGCAGGATGAGATTCTTTCATGCAACTTCTTGCTCTTCGTTCCTTCCGTGACTTTCCGTGATTTCCGTGGTGAATGATCCGGGCTAGCCCGGATGATTCATGTCCCTTCACGAGCCGCGACCGTCAGGGAGTGGTCTGCAATGACTTGACCGCTTCCTCACGGTCGCGGCTCGACTGCCGCGCTGTTCGTCGCTGGATTCGCCAGAATTCGGCGGACAATCTCAACACGACCTGAGTTCTGGCGAACTCAGCGACGACGCCGTGAATCATCCGGGCCAGGAGTCTGTCCGAGAATGATCTGCTCAAGGATTGAGGAATCTGGGATGTTTTAGGCGGTGTGGATTGTGCGTGGCAAGGATCGCGGTGGAGCGGGGGTATGGATCATGGATGATCGACTCAAGCGGTTTCGGGCGTGGGATGTGATGGACGGGCGGCGGGAGATTTTTTGTCCGGAGGAGAGTCTGCCCGAGGATGATCTCGTGTTCTTGGTGTTGGACCTGGTGCCGAAGTTGAACTTGGAGCCGTTTCACCAGTACTACTCGAAGGATTTGCGGGGGGTGCCGCCGTTCCGGGTCGAGCTGATGACGACGTTGCTGGTCTATTCGTATGCGGTCGGCGTGTTTGCCAGCCGGAAGATCGACGCGGCGTGCGAGCGGAATCTGGCGTTTCTGGCGATCGTGGGGAATGACCGTCCCGACTTTCGGACCATCAGTGATTTTCGCCTGTACCACCGGGACGCGATGAAGCCGCTGTTCCTGGAGGTCTTGCGCGTGGCGGGCGAACTGGGGATGGTGAAGCTCGGGAACCTCTCGACCGACGGCACG